>NZ_JBSFKI010000015.1:166828-236593 GCF_053598475.1 Kitasatospora sp. NPDC001119 | reverse complement strand
CGACATCTCGAAGCGTGGAGAACGGCCGCCTCCACTGTCCCGGAAAGAACCGCAGATCAGCAGGTCGGGTGACCTGCGAGGTTAAACGCGAAGCTAAGTTCAGCAAGCATCGAGACGATGTCGGCGCAGCAAGTGGCCAAGGCACTTGCCTGGATCGACCAAGCAGTTGCAGAGCCTGAGCAGTACGGCACCGCGCTCTACGTCTCCACCGACTACTCGGGTGAAGAGGCGGTCGCACCGGTAGACATCAGGCACGCCCTGTATCCGCTGAAAGGGAGGCTCCTTGACCGTCAGTTCTCCCTGCGTGTTGAAGAGTTCGAGAGGTCAGCCGCCGAGGAAGCCCAGGCGGGGGACGCAGAAGGTGCACAGGGCGCAGGGGGGCTGGGGCAACGGGCTGGGCAACTGGTCCATGAGCAGCTCCGGGAGGAGCGGCAACTGCAGAGGCAGCGTGACGACTTCCACGCGGAGGCTATGCGAGCCCAGATATCGCGGGACAACTCCGCGCACAAGTCTGCGCTGCGCCGATCGTGGTGGTCGAGGGAGTCTGTAGCCGGGACGGTTGGGGCCGCGCTCCTGGCGGTCTTTGGGCTTTGCATCGCTATCGGGATGTGGTTCAAGCACGACCCCCCGCAGCTGATGGGGAACGCGTTCTTGCTGGTGCTCGGCTACTTCTTCGGCCAGGGGGCCGAGCGGAAGAGCTCGCATCAGCCAACGGAGGGCGACAACTGAGGACTTCGGCGAGGTGCCGCAGCCCTCGCCGACCCTCACCGGACAGCTGGCACGCTGAGCAGCAGCACTGGCCGCGCGGGAATCCGGTTTGTGATCACCCGCTCGTGCCGTAGAGTCGGGAGTACCGACGCGGGGTGGAGCAGCTCGGTAGCTCGCTGGGCTCATAACCCAGAGGTCGCAGGTTCAAATCCTGTCCCCGCTACCACGAACGCTGAAGGGGCGGACACAAGCATGTGTCCGCCCCTTCAGCGTTCCTCGGCTTCTACAGGCGCCGATTTCGGTTCGCCAGCACGCCGGTTGACCTGTTGATCGGGGGATTCCAGCCGGTGCCGGACGCCGCGCCGGAGATTGCCGACGGCGAGACGCCGAGCCGCTCGGCCAGGTCGGTCGGCGAGTAGTTGCCCCGGCCGAGCTCGTCGTTCCGGTAGGCGTCGCGGGTGATCCTTCCCAGGTCGACAGTGGCCCACGTCGCCAGTACCCGATAGCCCTCCCGCACCCAGAACTGGGTTTCGAGCGCCCAGATCCCCGACGGCAGGCTGGTGTCGTGCACAGCCGACCACGCGGCCGGGGCGATCAGATGACCGGCGACGTACACCTCCGCGTCCTGCACGCCACGGTGCGGTCGGACGGTCAGGGGCAGGGCCGTGTGCGCCAGCGCGGTCATCCAGCCCTCCGGGGCCTTGACCAGGCAGCCCCAGGGCCCGCGGGTCCGGGTCAACGGCCACAGACGCCATGCCGCGTACCGGTGCAGCCACTCCTCCGCCTGCTCGGAGCTGTCCGACGGCCCGTACAACTCGACCGAGGAGGAAGAGATGATCCGCAGGGCCCACCCGGCGGGGGTCCGAACGACGTGGAACGCCGTCCCGTCGACGGTCAGGGGCGGCTTCGCATCGCGGTCGTCGGCCGGTGGGCACGAGGCGGCATCCAGGAGCGGCAGTTGGGGCCTGGGGAAGGGGTACATGCGTGTCTCCAGCGCGCTGGCCGGCGGTAGCCGGGTGTCCGGCACCCTGCCGGACACCACCACACTCACCCGCGTCGCACAGGCATGGGCACAGCCAAATCGACTCCTAGAAGGGTGACTTGAAAGGAGAGAACCCGGTGTTCGGCGCTGCCGGACATGCGCCTTGGCGCTCGACGCGACACTAGCGATCAGGTCTCCCTACGGTGTGCCGATCGCCGTGGCGATCCGGTGCTGACCGGTCGCACGGCTGGACCCCCTCCGTCCCGCGCTGGCGGGGTGGCCCGGCACCATCCCAAGGAGCGCCACACCGTGCCCACCACCACCGACAAGACCCGACTCAAGGAGCTGAACGGCGCGCTGCGCGCCAAGGCCGCCGAACTCGACACCATCAGCGCGTCCTTCACCGTGGAGGACGGCGGAGTCACCGTCTCGGCCGAGAAGGCCGCAGCGTTCCGCAAGGCCCTCGGCGAGGCCCAGGAGATCAAGCAGCTGATCACCGACCTGGAGGGCGCGGACACCGTCCACGCCTTCCTCAACGAGCCCACCTCGCAGCCCTTCGCCCCGCAGGACGCTGCTCTCGCGGCCCACCTCGCCGGTCAGGTGAAGTCCCTCGGCCAGCAGTTCCTCGACAGCGACGAGTTCAAGGGCCTCAAGGCCGTCGGCTTCCGTGGCTCGTTCGACCAGATGGTGACCATCGACGGCAGCGCCCTGGACCAGCTCGGCCGCAAGGACGTGTTCAGCCGCAGTGCCGGTACCGCCGGTGTCCTCGGCTTCGGCACCCCCGAGCACCTGGACATCGTTCCGCGAGCCGTGCGGCCCGGCCGCATCCGGGACCTGTTCCCGTCCCAGACCACCACCGCCAACATCCTGTACGGGGTGCGCGTCACCGGCTTCACCAACGGGGCGGCGATCGTGCCCGAGCGGGCCATGGAGGTGCCGCCCGGCGGCACGGCGGCCGTCGAGGTGTTCGCGCGAGCCCCGCAGTCGCAGCTGACGTTCAAGACCGTCACCTACCCGGTCGCCGAGATCGCGACCACGCTGCCCATCCACAAGAACACCCTGGCCGACGAGCCGCGGCTGCGCGACATCATCGACAGCGAACTCGTCGACGGCGTCAAGATGACCGAGGACAACGAACTCCTCTACGGCGCCGGCGGCGACGAGAAGATCACCGGCATCGTCAACACCCAGGGCGTACAGACCTACGCCCAGGCCGACACCGACAAGCAGAGCGCGGCGATCCGCCGAGCGGCCACCCGCGCCGTGCTCGCCTACTACCCGCCGAGCGGCATCGTGCTCCACCCGTTCGACTTCGAGGACCTGGAACTGGAGACCGACGGCCAGGGCGCGTACCGGGTCGCCGTGAACGTCGCGATCGGCGCGCAGAAGGTCGTCTGGCGGCTCGCCGTGGTGGACTCCATGGCCATCAACCAGGGCAAGTTCCTCGTCGGCTCCTTCGGCCTGGGCGCGCGCCTGTACGACCGGGAGCAGGTCTCCGTCCAGGTCAGCACGGAGAACCGCGACAACTTCGAGAGGGGCGTCGTCACGATGCGTGGCTCCGAACGCATCGGCCTCGAAGTCCCGCGCCCCGAGAGCTTCGTCTACGGGACCTTCAAGGCGCACTGATGGCCGCCCGCAAGCCCACCACGAAGCCCACCGCCGCCCCTGCGGCGAAGACCGCCGGCGCGGACGGCCCGGACCTGGAGACCCCGCCAGCCGAGCTTTCGGCCGCCGCGCCGCTCGACCCGCCGCCCGGCCCCACAGCCGCGCCGGAGCCGAACCAGGCGGAGCCGACGACCCCGGGGATCGCCGTCCACCAGCCCCTGGCCTCCGGCCACGTCGACCTGGTGAACGAGGACGGCACCTTGCTGCCCCACGACCTGGAGCAGCTGTTCGACCTCAGCTACCCCGAGCAGACCGTCGTCTTCCCCCGGCTGCGGATCTACCAGCGCCGGACCTACCCAGGCACCCACCGGACGGTCACGCAACTGCTCTACGTGCCGACGCAGTCGGTCCCCCGTGACGAGTTCGAGCGCCTGCGGCTGGCGCTCGGCGGGGAGTAGACCCCACGAGCTCACGGAGCCCGTCGCCTTCGGGAGACGGGCTCCGGCGCGTAACCGGCCTGCGTCAGCACGCTAGGTCGTCCGGCCGTGACGGAGCCGCCGGTCCATGAGAGCCGGAATCGAGTGGATCTTCGCCTCGGTGAGGTGGTCCCACAGAATGCCGGCCGGACGAGGGCGAGGCGGGCACCTGATGACCTCGGTAGGAGTGATCACCAGGTCCATGTAGACGTCGTGGTCCGTTGTCGGGACGCTGTCCACCAGCTGCAACTGGTGGACCGTCGTCGCGATGACGGTGCCGGGTCCCACCAGTCCGGCTTCGGCGAGCAGCGCGTACTCCAGGTCCGAGTAGCCGGCCCCCTTGCCGATCCGGGCTCCGGAGCGATCGGCGGCGACGCTCCCGAGAACGATCAGGTCGACGGGCCGCATGTCGCCCAGGTCGGTCGTCGGCGCGACGGCCGCCGCAGTGCGACGGTTCGCCGCAGCCTCAACGGGGATCTTGAGCTCAGCCGGATCGAGGACGAAGAAGGGATGCGGCAAGGCGAGCCGGGGGACTGCCATGTAGACCAGTCGCCCCTCCCGCAGGGCTATTGCCCGAACCGGTTCCTGCGCCGTGTCGGGTACGGCTTTCACCACCGAAGCGGTCCTCCACTCCGGAAGCTGGGCGAGCAGCTCTGCGGCCTCGTGAGAGCCGTGGAAGTCGGGGATGCTGTCGCGGGCTGGTTCACGAACCGCCTCTGCGGCATCCAGCGCGTTCCACACGCGCTGTCGCAACGTGGCCTTGTCCACCTCGACGTTGTTGGGCATGGAGGCTCCCCTTCTACGGCGCAGCCATCAGGTCGAACAGCCTGTCCTGAACATCCTGCACCTCCTGAGCGGTTCGCCACGGCCGGAGTTCCCTGACCGCGGTGACGACCACGCCGATTCCGCCACCGCTCATGACGGTCTGAAGGTCGTCGATGGCCCGGCCGATCGCGAAGACAGCACCGTCGAGTTGGCCTTGCCCGATGGCGGCGCGGGCAAGGTTGCCCAGCACGATCGGCCGGGACTTCGGGCCGATCGAAACGGAACTGGCCGCGGCTTCCAGCCGTCTCTGCGCGGCGCGGTGCTGCCCGAGTTCGAGGTGGCACGACCCGGCGAGTCGCTCGACTTGGTCGACGGCGCCGAGGTCGCTGGCGATGTCGGTGGCATCGACCGTTTCGAGGGTGCTGATCGCCTCGCCGAGCGCACGGTCGCACTCGCGTCCTTGGCGAAGCATCGCGTGGGCCTCGCCAGCATGCAGCAGCGCGAGACCCGCGAGTGCTGGGCTGATCGGTGCGGCCACCGTGGCGGCGGACCGGGCCAGGACCAGGCCGGCTTCGGCATCCCGCGTGCCGTACAGCTCGACGTACGCCGACCGCAGGAGGGCATGGCCCTGCACGGCTGGGTCGCGCAGACGCTCACCGATGCGGGCGGCCTGATCGTAGTACGCGCGGGCTGCGGCGGAAGCCCGGCGCTGGCTCGCGTCCCAGACGATCTTTCCCATCAGGATGGCGGTCTCGGCCTGCAAGGCGAGCATGTCCCGCGTGAGGCGACCGGAGTGGGACTGCTCGGCGAGCTGTTTGAGATGCGCGAGTTGTTCGCTTCCTTCGGCGAGCAGTTCGGAGCTGGGGACCAGTTCGTAGCGCGCCGACAACGCGAGGTGCGCCTCGCGCAGTTCGAGGACCGTGGTCAGATCGGCGATGGTCGGCGCGCTCGGCGCCTGACTGGGCTCCACGGTGGCTGGCGGACCGTCGAAGAGGGCACTCACATCAGCGACTTTGATCTTGAGCACCCGGGCGAGTGGCGGATACCTCCACGGCCGGGGCTTGTCGTGTCCGCGCTCCCACCTGCGCACGGTGGAGAGGCTCACGTTCAACAGTTCGGCCAGCTGCTCCTGCGTAAGGCCGGCGGCTCTCCGCCATCGGACAAGCTGTCGCTGCTCCATAAGTCCCCCGGAGATCCACGCCGAACAACAGTGCAGGCCACGGGCCACTTTGAACCCTAAGGGAACCATATTCGCACCAAAACCGGCCTGGTGATCGGAAGTTGATGGTGATTCCGTAGGCAATGCATCGGGCGCGTCGTGCCTTCGGCGCGAGGTCCGTTGACCCACGACCCGAAGCCTCTTCGCCCACTGGGAGCGATGCACATGGTGGCCGTCGAACACCCGACCGTACGCCGCTGGAAAGGGCGATACAGGGCGGATACGGACCTGGTCCCTGCGGTGCGTCACAGCGTGCGGTCAGAGCTGGGGAAGTGGGGGTGGGACGTGAGGGGCGAACGCGCCGACGTCCTGCTGCTCGTCCTCACCGAGCTGCTGACGAACGCGATCCGGCACGGCAGCGGCCCGGGCGACTTCGTCGTGGTGCGCCTTGACGAGCGCGGCGGTACCTGCCGAGCCGAGGTCGAGGATTCCCGGCCCGACCGGCTGCTCCCCGGGGCCTTCACCGCCTGCGGGGAACACGGCCGCGGACTGATCCTCGTCGACCGCTTGGCGCTCGCCGTGGGAGTGGTGACGACGGCCACGACGAAGAAGGTATGGGCGAGCGTTCTCGCCGACGACACGGGAGCCACGCGGTGAAACTCAGCAAACTTGCCCAGGTCTTCGGCTGGCCCGCGTCCGGCCGCCGGCGCAGGACCGCGCCGAACCGGTCGCGGCCCGCCGCGCCGCAGCACCACCACGTGGCCGACCAGGACGTCTTCGCCCGGGCGCGCCCCTGGACGTCGCCGGCACCGTTCTGGTGCACGGTCACCGCCTACTACCGGTACGGGCAGCCGATCATGCTCTGGAGCGGCGGTGCGGCCAGTGTGCGCCTGGCCGTCAGGGTGCTGCGCGAGCGGGTCGAGGCTCTCGCCGACGAACTCGGCCTTCCCGAGGGCGACGAGCAACTGCTGTGGCTGGACGCCCCGTCCGCCGAGGGGCGGGCGGCCGACGACCTCGCCAAGGGCCGGTCCCACGCCATCGCGATCACCCACGGCACCGTCGTCTACATCGTCAACGCCACCCCGGCCGCTCGCACCGAGCCCGGGACGGCGATCCACGACCTGCTCTGCCCGGCCTGACGGGAACGACCCCATGACGTACACGCGAAGCGGCCGACTCCGCTCGGCCGCCCCGAACTTCAACCTCGGCGCCGCCTGGCTCGCCTCCGCCAACCGGGACCCGCAAGCGGCCATGGACCAGTGGAAGGCGGGCCGGCTCGCCGACATCGAGACCGGCGAGGTCTTCAACGTCGTGCGGGTCGGCGACGTGCAGACGGGCCGGGCCGCGCTGGCGGACCTGTGGCACGCCGACGTGCCGGTCGGCCCGGTCCTGCACAACCGCGCCGAGGGGTGCATCGAGTTCCTGGTCACGATCCGGGCGGACACCGCGTGGGACATGCCGCAGACCCGGCTGATCGGCCGCCCCGCAGACGGACACGGCCCCCTGTCGGTCGCGATGCCCGCCCCCGGCATGCAGCGGCTCGGCGGACGGAGCTGGCTCGTCCTGCCGGACGGCGAACGAAGACCGACCGACCCCGCCGACCTGGCCGTGGCCCTGCGGCGCGCCGGCGCCCGCCTGCGCCACGACCACCCCTGAACCCCCGCTACGACCGGCCGACCGGGCCGTAGCGGGCCCCTGGCCCGGCCGTTTCACTCCCGCCGGACGGCCCAGCCAGGAACGGGATCGGCGACGGCCGATCCCACGCTGACCGTCCCCAGGCGCGGGCGCGCGCAGGGTGGTGCCGCTGCGCCCCCTGGGGACGGTCAGCCCCAGCCCGTCAACGATCGAGCGCGAGGGCCTGCCCGGAGGGCGGGCCGGAAAGGCGCGACCCTGATGCGCCGCACGTCGGCCGAAGTTGTCCAGATGCCTCCTCGGGCGCCCGCCCCCGACCACCGGGTGCCGGTGGTCGGGGAGCCGCGGGTGCGCCGCTGCGGGCACTACACCGACCTCACGCCGCAGGAGCGCGAGGTGATGGCGCTGGTCGCCGCCGACCTGAGCGGCGTGGAGATCGCGGCCCGTACCGACGTCTCCGAGCACGCCGTCCGCAGGTGCCTCGCCGCGCTCCGTCAGAAGCTCGGTGCGGCGACCACGCCGCAGATGATCGACATCGGCTGCCGGACGGGACTGCTGGTCCCGCGCCGGGCCACGCTGAAGAGGGAGATCACCGACACCGTGCTGACCTCGTTCCAGGCCCTGGCGGACGGCAACAGCCGCACCCAGATTGCCAGGAGCAGGAACTTCTCGAAGCACGCGGTCGCCAGGCACCTGGCCATCGTCCGCTCCCGGATGCGCGTCTCGTGGAACCCGGCAGCGGTCTACCGGCTCCACGGAGTGACGCCCCCGGTCCTGGACGCCACCGCCGTGCCGTGCCCGCTCTGCGCGGCCCGGGGCGCGTCGTGAACCGCACCCGGCCGCGCCGGACCGCGCCGAGCGAAGCACCCTGGGCCGCGCGCCGGGGGCTACCGGGTGAGGGCGGCGGCCGCCAGCGCGGCGCAGGCCTGCACCGCCACCAGGCGGCGCAGCTCCACCGGCCGGATGCGCAGCCGCCGTCGGCAGCGTTCGGCGCGTTCGGCGAGCACCGTCTCCAGCCGCTCGCGGACGTGGGGTGCCGCCCGGCCGGGCTGCGCCTCGGTGGCGGAGCGCAGGGCCATCGCGGTCGAGCGCAGCGTCAGGACGACCCGGGCGTAGTGGGCCTCGGCCAGCTCCACGCCCGTGACCGGGGACGGGTCTTCGGCTCGCCGCAGCCAGGCGCGGGTGACGGAGTCGGCTACCGCCAGGGTGTCGGTGGCGGCGCGCGCGAACGCGTCGTCGTGAGGGCCGGCCTGCTCCAGCAACCGCTGTACCTCCTCGCTCTCCCCGGTCAGGGCCCGGGCCAGGGCGGTGAGGGCCGTCGGCGGGCCGTCGTGGAAGCGCGTGGCCGCGTGCCAGCGGGGGACCTCCGGCAGCAGGGTGAGCGACCCGTGCCGGGCGGCGTGGTGGGTCAGGTGCGCGCCGTACGCCGGGGCCTGCCGGTCGTGGTCGCGGATCAGCAACTCCTCGATCGGAGGCATGCGGTAGACGCCGGCGCCGAGGACCGGCCAGCCGACGACGTCCGACGGGGCGGCCTCGCCGACCGGCAGGCCGCTGCGCGCGGCGACCGCGGCCAGGCGGGCCGCCAGGCCGGGGACGTCCCGGCTCACGACGAAGAAGGGCTCGCCGAACTCGGCGTTGTGCAGGCTCACGACGGCGGCCGGCTCCAGCTCGTCCACCAGGTCGGCCAGCGCCTGCTGCTCCGGCAGGCCGAACCGGTGGACCCCGCCCCGCCAGGGGATCGGGAAAGTCCATTCCGGCTGCTCCGCCAAGGCCGGGCGGAAGAAATGGCGGTGCTCGGTGTGCAGGTCGAGCGGGGCGCTCGTCCATTCCTCGTTCAGGGCGGCGCCGTCCGGGTCCACGCACGGCAGGAAATGCCACGACATGCCGTCGCGCAATTCCGGGCGGGCCGCTGTCAGCTCGGCCAGGAACGCGATCGTGGCATAGCCGACCGGCTCGTTCGGGTGCGGGCCGCCGACCACCAGCACCGGCCGCCGCCCCGTGCCGACCGACAGCACGTCCAGCGCCCGCCCCCGCCGCGAACTGCCGATCCGCCGAATCCGGCACAACCCCGGCGCGCGCCGGGCCACCTCGCGCAACCGCCCGGTCAGCGCCTCCACCGAGGGCACCAGTTCCCCCGCCGGCACCAGCTCCGCGTACCCGGCCAGTGCGCCATCCAGGCCGGAAAGGAAATCAGCCACCTCTAAACCCTTTCTCGAAACCGACCTGGAATCATTCCGGGCCGGACTTGAATGCTGCCCAGAAAAGGGCATGGAAAGTCTTTCGGAAAATTCCCGGAAAACCCTTCCGGGGCGAGTTGGTGAATGCTTTCATGGGTCCCGGCTGATTCGCCACCATCCCTTTCGAGAAAATTCAGGAGGACGCCTCATGGACACCACCCTCACCACCGCCGTGGCCGTCGACCCGCAGGACACCGAGCAGACCGAGGACAGCGGTCTGCGCCCGGCCGCCGCCCACGAACTGCTCGGCTGCACCGTCTCCGGCCAGTAGCCCACCGGCACCACCAGCGGCGGGCCCGGCGACACGCCGGCCCCGCCCCCACCTCCGTCCTCGCCCTCGACCCGAGGAGCCCACCGTGAGCCACCCCCGCCTGCGCGCCGAGCACCAGCCCACGACCCGACCGGACGGCCGGATCCAGATCGGCTCCCTGCCCGGCCTCGCGAGCACCCTGCCCGACCCCGGCGGCTGGCGCCTGCACCTCCTCCAGCTCCTGGACGGCACCCTGACCGCCGACCAGGCCGTCCGGGCGGTCACCAGCCGCCACCCCGACGTCCCGGCCGCCCAGGTCGACCGGCTGCTCCTCGACCTCGCCGAGGCCGGACACGTCCGCGACGCCACCGCGGCCCGCCCCGCCGTGCGACTGGACTCCGGCACCGCCCGACTCCACCAACGCGGCATCGAGTACTGGGAGATGGTCGACCAGGACCCCCGCCGTACCGGCGCGGACATCCAGCAGATCCTGGCGCGCACCGTCGTGACCGTCGTCGGCATCGGCGGCGTCGGCCTCACCGCCGCGGCCGCCCTGGCCGGCGCCGGAATCGGCTGCCTGATCCTCGCCGACCACGACCGCGTCGAGGACTCCAACCTCAACCGGCAGCTGCTCTACACCCGCTCCGACATCGGCCGGTACAAGGTCGACGCCGCCCGCGAACGCCTGCTGGAACGCCACCCCGACCTCGACATCGTCCTGCACCCCGAACAGATCACCTTCCAAGCGCAGTTCGCGCGCCTGATGCGCCGCTGCGACCTGCTCGTCCTCGCCGCCGACGAACCCGACCACCTGCGCCTGACCGCCAACCGCGCCGCCCTGACCACCTCCTGCGCGTGGATCGACCCCGGCTACCACGGCCCGCTGATCGGCACCGCCCTCTACACACCGGGCACCGGCGACGGCCCCTGCTGGGAGTGCCTGCGCCACTTCGACGCCACCGCCTACGGGCTGCCCGGCACCCACGGCGAGGTCCTCGCCGCCGCCCTGCCCCGGCCGCTCGGAAACCCCGTCATCTCCACCAGCGCACTGCTGGCCGGCACCTACGCCGCCCACGCCGCCCTAACCCACCTCACCGGCACCCGCAGCGCCAACCCGACGGGCACCATCCAGCGGCACAGCCTCATCGCCCCCGCCGACCAGACCCCCCGCGCCGTCACCTACCCCCGCAACCCCGACTGCCCCTCCTGCTCCCACTACCACCCCAAGACCACGCAGGCCATCTCGCAGAAGACCCCCGCCGCCCGCTGAACAGCGGTGGACGACCGACCACGGGACGAACGTTGACACCAGAACAGAGCCTGGCGGCAGTTCGCGCGGCCGCCCGGCGCCACCACCTGGACTCCGCCGGAGCGACGCTGATCCAGCCGGGCAAGAACCACACCTGGCGCCTGCCCGGCAAGGTCATCGCCAAGGTCCGCGGCGCCGGCGCCACCTTCGCGCAGGCCTACCGGGAGACGCAGGCCGCGCGGTACGTACTGGACCGCGGCATACCGGCCGCCCGCCCCGTCGGCGAGGAACGCTACCCCTACCGCCACGACACCGGGCACGAGACCGTCTACGTGCTGTTCACCGAAGACCTCGGCCCGAGCACCCTCCCGGCCACGCCGCGGCAGGTCGCGCTCCTGCTGCGCCGACTCCACGCACTGCCGGTGCCCACCGGGCCGCGCCTGCGCCTGCCGGCCATCGACCCCTTCACCCGCCTGGTCCTGGGTATCGACACGCTCTTCCCGGCCGGATCGGCCCGAGACCGCAGGCGCCTGCACCGGCTCCTGCGCACGGCCCGCGAGGCCTGGCAGGCCACCGCATGGCCGGGCCCGATGTCCCCGCTGCACGGCGACGTCGGCCCGGGGAACTGCGTCGTCACCGCCGACGGCGTCGCCCACCTGATCGACTTCGAGCGCATGGCCATCGGCCCGGCCCTGTGGGACCTGGCCGCGTACGCCTGGCGCCGGGACGTCTACGGAGCCGACCCGGCCGAGTACCAGGCCTTCACCGCCGCCTACGGCCTCGACGTGACCGGCCACGCCGACGGCCGCACCTACCACCACGCGCTCACCCCCGCGTTCGCGGTGAGCGCCTGGCTGGCCGCCGCCGGCTACGCGCGCGACGAACCCCACTGGCAGCACGAAGCCGACCTGCGACTCGCCACCCTCCTCACCGACCCGCTGCCGGGCTTCCCCTGGCACTGGAACCTCGGCAACGCGGCCGTCATGAAGGCCGCAGGGGCAGGGGCCGCACGATGACCGCCCACATCCCGCAGACACCGGGCGACCAGGCCGCCGTTGTCGTCGCCCGCACCGGCATCCCGGTGCTCCTGCTCATCGGATGCCCCGGCACGCCCACGATCTCCGCCACGGTCGGCACCGGCGAACCCTGCCGCTACACCTCCACCACCGCCCTGTACGAGGACGGTTGGCGCGCCGAGGTCCACGCACCCGGCGGCCCATCACCGGAGGACCTGGTGCGCCGCGCTCTACCCGACGCCAAGGAGTTGCAGCCCGCGCTCCTGGCCACGCCCGGCGAGATGATCTGGGGCACCGGGACCAGCCACGACGGCCTGACGGCCTGCGCCGGGAACTGGAACGGCTGGACACTGTTCCACCTGACCCGCGACCAGAACGACCGGGGACGCCTCCCGGCGCTGCGGCTGGTCGGCGCGGAATCCCTGCCCACCGGCCGCCCTGGACTCGAAGCCGTCCCCGGTCCGTGACCGACGCCGGCAGGCCCGCAAGAGGCCTGCAGCGGACCGCCGGGGCCACGCCCCGGCGAGCACACCGCGCTCACGCGCACCGCACCACACGCACCACCCATGGCGGCCGTCCGGGTCAGGGCCGCAACCCCGCCAACCGACCATCCCACCTCAGGAGTTCCAGCATGCCCGACCTGATCGAGGAACACGCCTTCCTCAGCAACACACGCACCGCAGCCCTCACCCGACCCGACGGCACGATGACCTGGCTGTGCCTGCCGGGCTTCGACTCCGCAGCGGTCTTCGCCAGCCTCCTCGGCACCCCCTCGGCCGGATTCTGGCGCCTCGGCCCGGCCAGGTACACCAACACGCCGCCCGAGAGCCGACGGCGCTACGTCGGCGACACCCTCGCCGTCGAACAGACCTGGGACACCGGCAGCGGCGTGCTGGAGGTGGTCGACCTCCTGCCCGCCCCGGACGCCACCGGGTACGCGCCGCCGACGGTCGTGCGCATCGCCACCTGCCGCAGCGGCACGGTACGCCTGGCCTCGAACTTCCGGCCCCGCCCCGGCTACGGCTCCCTCACCCCCGCCCTGCACGAAGTCAACTACGGCACGCCCCGGCTGCGCGTGACCGCCGGGAGCGACACGTACTGGCTGGACGGGCCCCGCCACACCGTCAACCTGGGCGGGTCCGCCTCCTGCGACACGCCGCTGAAGGCCGGGCAGAGCCTGGTCTTCGCGCTGACGTGGACGTCCACCGGCAGCCCGGCGCCCGCCCCGCCGGCGGACACCACCGTGCTGGAGGAGGCCAAGCGGTACTGGACGCGGTGGGCGGCCGCCTGCACCTACGACGGCCCCAACCGGGACGCCGTCCTGCGGTCGGCGCTCACCCTCAAGGGCCTGTGCGACCTCGGCGGCGCCGCGGTCGCGGCCCCGACCACGTCGCTGCCCGCGCCCATCGGCGGTGTACGCAATTGGGACTACCGCTACACCTGGCCGCGCGACACCGCGTGGATGATGCAGTCCCTCCTCGCGTTGGGATACACCGACGAGCCCATCGCCTACCGCACCTGGCTGACCACCCACATCGACCCGGACGCCCTCCAGCCCCTGTACGGGATCGACGGCGGCCCGGTGCCGGCCGAGGAGCCCCAGCCCCACCTGCCGGGCTACCGCGACTCCGAGCCGGTCCGGGTCGGCAACGCCGCCGCCGAACAGCACCAGTTGGACGTGTACGGCGAACTCGCCGACCTGCTCGCGCAGATGGACGACGCAGGCATCCCGCCGTGCCCGGACGCCGACCACCTGCTGCTCGCCCTCGCGCTCAAGGCCGAGCAGCTGTGGGAGCAGCCCGACGACGGGATGTGGGAGAGCAGGGGCACCCCGCGCCGGTACGTCTCCTCCCTGGTGTGGGCCTGGGTGGCCCTCGACCGAGCGGTGCGGGTGCTGGAACGTCACGGCGGCGCCGACCGCCAGACGCTGCTGCGGCTGGCGGCGAGTGCCGAGGCCATCCACACCGAGGTCTGTGCCCGCGGCTACGACCAGGGGCGCAACACCTTCACCCAGTACCTCGACGGCCACGACCTGGACGCCTCCCTCCTGCACATCGCCCGCACCGGATTCCTCCCGCCCGACGACAAGCGGGTGATCGGCACCGTCGAGGCGATCGAACGCGAACTCGGCGCCAGCGGCGGCATGCTCCTGCGCTACCCGACCCGTACCGATGCGGCCGACAACGTGGACGGGCTGTCCGGCCACGAAGGCGCGTTCGTCGCCACCGCGTTCTGGATGGTCGAAGCCCTCGCCCTGATCGGCCGGCACGCCGACGCCGAGGACCTGTTCGGCCGCCTGCTGGCGGTGCGCAGCGACCTCGGTCTCCTCGCCGAGCAGTACGACCCCGCCGAGCAAGTCCATCTCGGCAACTACCCGCAGGGCCTGTCGCACGACGGCCTGATCCGGGCTGCCCTGGCCATCCACGCGGCGAGCACGACCCCTGCCGGTGAACTGGCGCTCGCGGCGGCACAGGGGTAGCGGCGCAGCGCCGCCCACCGGTCCACCACCTCCACCTGCCAACGCCCGCGTCCAGACCGGGCCTCGTCCTGCTGCGCCGCACCACCGGCGAGCAGCGCGCCGTCGCCGCACCCCGAGCGGTAGGCCGCCACGACACCTCTGCGGCGGCCTGCCGCCGGCAGTCGGGCGCGCCGGTGGAGGTCCCGCCCTCAACCCGGCCGGACCACGGCCGACCCCATCCCTACGAGGAGCGCCTCCCCGTGATGATCACCGACACCATCGACCGACTGCCCCCGGAAGGACGCCGACTACTCGCCGACATCGCCCACCTTCCGGCGCCGGACCTGGACGTCCACACCGTGGCCGCCTCCACCGCCACTCCCACCCGCGAGACCAGGAAACGGCTGGAAGAGCTCACGGCCCAGCACCTGCTGGAGCACACCGCAGACGTCGCCGCCCGCGGACCGGTGTACGTGATCCGCCCCGAGGTGGCCGACCGGGCCCCGGCTCTCAACGACAACCCCGGTGCCCGTACGGCCGTCCTCCAGCGCTACCTGGACTTCCTGACCACCACCGCCTACGAAGCCGCCCGGGTCCTCACCCCCCACCACCGCGTCCTGGAGCACACCAGTCGGCACGAACCCGCCGAGCCCGTCCGGTTCGCCGTCAACCACGTGGCGCTCGCCTGGCTGGAAGCGACGGCTCCCGCGCTGCTCCCGGCGATCACCGCCGCCACCAAGCACGGTGAATACAGGGCCGCGACCTGCGTGACCCACGCGGCATGGCCGCTGTTCCTCTACACCCGGCACGAGCGGTGGATTCCCATCCACCGCCAGGGCCTGGCCGCCGCCGAGCGCTGGGGCGACACCGTGGCCATCCGCGAGCTGCTGTCCGCGCTCGCCGGTGGCCTGCGCGACAACCGCGAGTACGACGAGGCGATCTCCTGCCTCCAGCGCGCACGGACCCTCGCGGAAGGCGACCTCGAGGCAATCGCCAAGTGCAGCAGCAGCATCGGAGCGTGCCTGCACGCCGATGCCCGCTACGTCGAAGCCATGCCCCAGCTGACCGCCGCCGCCACCCGCTACGGACAGCTCGGCCACGTGCGCGGCCAGGCCCTCGCCCTGATCCTCATCGGGTCGGCGCGCGCCCGGCTGGGCGAACCCGTTGCCGCAGTGCCGGTCCTCCAGGAGGCCTGCACGCTACTCTCGGGGCTGACCGACCCGGACCCGCTCAACATCTCACGCGCGCTGGCCTACCTCGGCGAAGCCCACTCGCTGGCGGGCGCCCACGACCTGGCCGCCAGCGCCCTCGTGAAGGCCCTGGAGCAGTTCCGCTCCCTGCGCGCGCCCCACTGGACCGCGCACACCATGGAGTTCCTGGGCCAAGCCGCCCTGCGCGCCGACCAACGCCACGCCGCCATGGACTGGTACTCCACCAGCCTCGCCCAGTACACCGACCTCGCCAGCAGCCACGACACCGACCGTCTGAAGCGCCGGCTCGACTCGGTGACCCGCCGGTGAGCGGCCAGCCGACAGCGGGTGCGGTACCGCGTCCCACCGAGGAAGCGTGAAGACCACCCTGCGCTTCCGACCGGGCCTGCTGCGCGGCCCGCAGCCGTGCCGGGCCCGCCGCTCGCGCGGCATCCGACTTCCCGCCAGCACCGGCAGGCCGCCGCAGCGACCAGCCGACCGGCCCCACGTACGGCACGACCTCTGCTGTCCCCGCCCAGGGACCACGGCCAACGCCGCTCCTGCGGGGGCGCCCAGGCCGCGCGACAACCGTCCGACCACGGAAAGATCCACGATGTTCACGATCCACAACGACGCCAACGCCACTGCCGACGACCAGCGCCGGTACGAACGGCTGATGGAAGCCGCCGTCCCGCTGGCGGCCGACCTCTCCCAGTTGCCGCTGCCCGAGCACATCACCGTGCGGATAGCGACCCCAGAGCAGTTCGTCGCCTGGCAGGTCGAGCACAACCAGCTGATGGTCGACAAGGGCATTGAATCCCTGGGGCTGGGCGGCGTGCAGCGCCGGCTGCTCAGGACGGCGGCGACGCTGGCGGTCAAGACCAAGGGCAAGGCCATGTACGCGAAGTTCGCCCCCACGGTCCAGGGCGCGATCATCTATCGTGCCGAGAATCCGGCCTTGGTGGTCATGCCCACCGCCCACGCCGAGTCCCGGGGCAGCGACCGCTTCCTGACCTGCGTCTTCGCTCACGAGATCACCCACCTCGCCCAGTTCGAGCTCAACCCGACCCTCCCTTACGCCGTGGTGCGCCTCGGCACCCAGGATCAGCTGGCCCGCTGGCCCCACGACGAATGCCGCTTCCCGTCCGCTGTCCTTGAGGGCCACGCCTCCTGGGTCCAGGCGGGGGCGTCCGAGCGGCTGTGCGGCATCGCCACACGCACACGCCTGGACGACGAGCCCGAGCCGACCGAGCTGTTCACCCGGCTCACCGCCGAGTCCCCCAGGGCGGATGCCTACGACCTGGGCGAGCAGTTCGTCGCCGCCGTCTACACCTACGGCGGGTACCCCGCGGTCGAGCGCCTCCTGAAGGATGAAGAGTGGATGCCGACCAACCGGGAGATCCAGGACCCGGCGATCTGGCTGGACCGTCACCAGGAGGTCTGAGCGCTCATCCGCCGAGATGGTGAACGAAGGCCGGCAGCCGCCTGCGAGGTAGCTGCCGTGATCCCGGCTGCGCGCCACGCAGCACGGGACGACACAAGGAAGGACGCCACCTACCGTCCCTCCTCGCCACCCAGCAGCGCGAGGAGGACGACGGTGGAGTTGATCGTGACAGCCGAGGACGTCGCCCGCCGCCTCGGCTACCCCACCCCCCTCGGCGACCTCGTGCGGCAGCGCATCGAGGTCGCCGTCGAGGACGCCCAGGACACCCTGATCGCGCACCTCGGCCGGCCACTGCTGCCCGCGCAGTACACCGAGAGCGGCGTCCACGCCGGGGCGGACGGCTGGGTGCTCCGCCACGGCCCCGTCATCGCGGTGATCTCCGCCGCCCTGGACACGGGCACGACGTCGGGTCCCTTCGGCACGCCGACGTACACCGTCACCTACACCGCCGGCATCGACGCCCGCACCGACCCGCAGACCGCTCCGCTGCGCCTGTGGGTCCGTGCGACGGCGTGCCACCACCCGCTGCTGGCGGACGCGCCCGCGCGCCAGCGCCGCGTCGCCTCCGCCTCCGTGGAGGGCCAGTCGGTCACGTACGACACCGCGGCCGAGCCGCCGGTGGTGCTCGCGCCGCCGGACCTCACCACGACCGACCGGTGGCGGCTGCGCGGCCGCCGGGTCCACCAGGCCCCGACCAGGCCGAACCCGCCCGGGCTCACGATCCCCGGACACTTCGGCTCAGGGGGGCTCTGATGGCGGTCCTGCTGGCCGACCGGCAGCTCGGCGTCCGCACACGCGGCGTGCCCGTCCTGGACGCGCACGGCGCCGAGGTGACCGGGCCGCTCGGCCCGCTGCGGGGACCGTGGCCAGGCCGTGCCGTGCCGCAGGCCGACGGCACGTGGCACCTGGCCCTGGACGGGCAGGCTGGCCTCCTGCTGGCCGGCGACGTCGTGGTGGAGCCGTCCACCGGCACGCAGTGGACGGTGCTGGCGGCCGACGAGTTGGCGAACACCGACGACCCGGCGCTGGCCTACGTGCGGATCAAGGGGCGCGCCCGCGTCTCGGACGGCACCCGGCCGGAAGGACACCCGTGATGGCCCACCTCGAGCTGCCCTCCGACCTTGCCCGCCGCCTGGCCCCGCTGATGCTTCAGCACACCCAGCGCCTGGCCGAGGAAGTCGAGGAAGAAGCCCGGCGCCGAGCCCCGGCCGCCAAAGCCTGGCACACCCAGGGAGACGGACAAGCCCGGCCCAGCCACCAGGCCGCCGACGGGCAGACCGTACCGGCACCGCTGCCGTTCTCCGTCGGGAACGCCACGCTCTCCGGGCCCCGCGACCCCGAAGGCCCCGTCGAGGAGACCGCGGGGTGCCGGTGCACGGTCACCGAGGACCCGGAAGCCGTCGCCGCGACGATCTCGGCGGCCAAGGCCGCCATCGACGGCGAGCGTGTCCGCGCGACGGTCACGTGCGACTTCCCGCGGGCCGCCGAAGCCGAGTTCGCGCACGGCGACGGCACGCACTTCATGAGCGGCGCCGCCTCCCAGGTCGCCGCCCGGTACCGCTGACCCGCCCGCCGGCGCCCGACCGGGGCGAGGCCCGGCCCGGGCGGGGCGGACGGTAGAGGCCGGGCCCTGCTTTCCTTCGCCCGGTCACCCCAATACCGCCCGAAGGAGCCGAGATGGCCCAGCCCGACCACGTCCGGATCGTCCTCGCCCACCACCTCACGCGGGACGGCGAGCAGCTGATGCCCGGCGACGAGATCGAGGTGCCGCATCACGAGGCCAGGCAGCTGATCAGCGCCGGGTACGTCGCCAACGTGGACCCCACCGACACGGACGCGGTCGCCAAGGCCCTCGCCCCGGTCGAGCGCAAGCCGGCCACGGCCAAGCCGACGGCGAACAAGGCGGCAGGGCAGGCGAGTGGGTGACCTGGCCGCCCTCGACCCCGAGGAGCTGGTTGTCGCCTGGCTGTCGGGGCACGCCGAGCTGACAACGGCGCTCGGCGGCCCCGGCCGGGTCGGGGCCCGCAACACCCCGCCCTACCCCCGCATCCGCATCACCCAGGTGCCCGGAGGCTCCGCCCCGGGCTGGCGCTGGACCGCCACCTTCCACCTCCAGGTCGAAGCACTCGGCGACCTGGACCGCTCGACGCCCCGCCCCCTGCTGCGCCGGGCGTTCGCCACCGCGATCAAGGCCCTGCACGAGCTGGCGGACCAGACGGCCGTGCCGGGCCGGCCGGTGGTGACCGCCGTGCGGGCGCTGTCGACGGGCGGGTGGCTGCCGGAGCCGACCGGCCAGGCACGGTACGTCGCCGTGGTCGCCGTCACCGCGCACCCGCCGACCGCCTGAGGCGGCATTGCGCGAGTTGTGCGACAGCCCCACGCGCGGTGACGGCGCGACGCTACCGCTCGGCGGGGCCTACGGTCCGGCTCGTCCCTGGCGCCCACGTTGAGGAGGATCGGTGCCCGCGGAGAGCCTGTTCGTAGCCCAGATGGCCCGTCTGTACCTGGCGGCGCCGGGTACGGTCGCACCCACGGACCCGGTGGCGGCGATGCCCGCCGGATGGAAGGAAGCCGGGCTGTTCAAGCCGGGCAGCCTGGAGTGGAACACCGACCCGAAGTTCGAGGACCTCAAGAGCCACCAGCTGAGGTACGCGGCCCGCACCATCCAGACCGAGGACGCCGCGACCGTCAAGGTCGAGCTTCAGGAGTGGAACGCCGGCAACATCATCGCGACGTACGGCGGCGGCGAGGTCACGAGCCTCACCCAGAACGGCAAGACCTTCTACCGGTACAGCCCGCCGAAGGTAGGCGGGCGCAAGCCGTTCGCGGCAGTGGTCGAGCTGATCGACGGCGCGAAGCACTACCGGCGGATCGTGCCGCTGTGCGACCAGGTCGCGTCAGTGGCCCAGAAGTACCCGAACGACGCCGAGTCCACCCTGCCCCTCGAGCTGAAGGTGATCGGCGGGGAGGGAGCGGACCCGTGGTACGACCTGACCGACGACCCGGGATTCGCCCCGGCGGCGCCGTGAACTACCTCTGCCGGTAGCTGTTTTGGCCTGTGCCCATTCGCAGCCCGTGCGCCTACTGTGGATCACGTCGGGCAGCCCTCCCCCCTGGGGCCACCCGACCCCGCGATGCCCCGGCCTCTCCCCGGCCGGGGCATCGCCGTGTTCATGATCCGGTCTCAGGGCAGCCGCGAGCGCGTGTGTGTTACCGGTGCAATGTCCCAAGTGGCCTGGTAGTGTTGCGACTTGACGGGATGCTGGGCCCCGTGAGCCTTTCCGGCTGGTACCAACTTTCTGGTTGCCTTACGTTTTCGGTCCCAATGGGTCAAATCCCAAGGAGGACAAACATAGGTAACTCTAAGAAAGGAAGTATCAAATGGATTTGCTTAATTGCCTGGCGTCGATTCTTCGGGTGCTCTCGGCAGAATCCTTGGCTGTGATATTGCTGGGTGCTCTGGGGCTTCTACTCATCCCAGGCCTTCTGTACTTGCTGTTCGCGTTCCCCTTCCTGGGGGACAAGGCCCGCAGGGACGTGAAGGACGTGCTCGACAAGATCATCGGGTTTGCCAAGGTGGTGCGCGGGCAACCGTAGGATCTCCGGCCCCGGCCTTCGTGCCGGGGCCGCCTTCGTGTCCCGGATGTTGGGCGCGACGCTAAGCAGCTCCCGCTTCTACGGTCTGCGGCATTCCGTTGCCGACAGACCGAGGAGCCGACATGGTCGGGATCGACCTCGACGCCGCCCGCGAGCGCCGTCTGGCCGCAGCTGCCGAGAAGGCGTGCGCCGCCAAGGCCGAGTACACCGTCGGCGAGGAGCCGCTGATCTTCGGCGGCGCCACCGTGGCGATGCTGCCGGCCGAGCTGCCACTGGAGGTGTGGCAGCCGCTGATCGGCATCCCGTACCTGCCGCTGCTGCTGCGCTCGCTGGTGGAGGCCGCTCAGGCCCAGGGGGAGCAGCAGACGCAGGCGGCCGGCCTGATCGTGGACGTGCTCGGCTCGGAGCCGAGCCTGCCGTCCGATCTGCTGGCCGCCGCTGCCGAGATGGGCCGCCGCCTGCTGGGCAATGACGGCTACAAGCAGCTGATGGCCCAGCGTCCCAGCCACGCCGACCTCCTGGAGCTGGTGCGCTACGCCTGGACCAAGTACTTCTCGGGTGGTGGGGGCCTGGGGGAACTCATCGGGCCGTCCGCGACTGCTTCGAGCGGTGGGACGACCTCGAAGCCGACTTCCAGCGGTACTACCAGCTCGACGCCCGCGGTGTCTGGCGACGGCCCGGTGACCCTGGATTCCTCGGCACCCGACGCCTCCTAACCCTGATGCGGGGGCTGCCTGCCGAGGCCCTGCTGCGCCGGGACGAGGCGGAGGTCGGCGCGGACCGTTGGGGCCTGACACAGGAGCTGCTGGCGCAGGTTGTCGAGCTGCTGTCGGTGTTGGCGGCGGAGCACCGCCTGCGCCGACCGGTCGAACTGCCGCGCCCGGCCCACCTGAGCACCGGCCGCGCGCGCGAGCGGGACGGCAAGGGCATGGCCCGGGCGGTCGCCGAGCTGCGGCGCAGCGGGAAGGCGGCCGACCGTGGCTGAGGAGATCGACTCCGGCCGCCTCGTTGTCGAGGTCGTCGCCGACTCGACGGGATTCGCCACGGACGCGAGGACCCGCGTCGACGCGGCGGTGCGCAACCTGCGGGCCAAGATCCGGCTCGACCCGGACGCCTCCGGGCTGCGCCAGCGCGTCGAAGCCGCCGCGCAGGCCACCCGTGCCCGCATCAAGGTCGCCGTCGACCCGGACATGTCCGGCTTGGCGGAGAAGGTCCGGGCGGCGACCGCCCGCGCCGCGTACGTGCGCGTCGGTGTCGGCCTGGACACCGGCAACCTGCGCCAGCGCGTCCGGGCCGCCGCCGAGGCCGCCGCCGCCACGGTCAAGGTCGACCTGGACGTCGAGACGGCCGGGCTGCGCGCCCGCGTCAAGGAGGCGCTGGCCGGCCTGTCGGTGCGCGTTCGGGTCGACGTCGACACCGCCGCCGCGACCACCCGCCTCGCGGCGTTCCGCACGCTCGCGTCCCGGCCGGTCGACGTCCCGCTCAACGCCCGCGGCTCCGCCGGCGGCGACGGCGGGGGCGGGGGGCTGCTCCAAGCGGCACAGGGCTTCGGCTCCACCGTCGCCGGGCTGGCCCGCCTGCCCGCGATGGCCTCCGGGGCGCTCGCCCTCGGCCAGGCCCTCACCCAGGTCGCCGCCGGACTGTTCGCGATGGGCGCGGCCGCCGCGCCCGCGGTCGGCCTGCTCGGCGCCCTTCCCGGTGCGGCGGGCGCCGCCGTCCAAGGCGCGGGCACCCTGCTGGCCGCGTTCTCCGGCATCGGCGCCGCCGTCAAAGCCCTCGGCCAGGCGGACAAGCAGTCCGCCGGGGCGTCGTCCGCCTCCGCGCAGGCCCGGCAGGCCGCCGCCGACCGGGTGGCGGACGCGCAGCGCCGTCTCGGCGCCGCCCAGCGCGACAGCGACGAGCAGGCTCTTCGCGGCGCCGAGCAGGTCGCGCAGTCCCGGCGCCGGCTGGCCGACGTCCAGGAACAGGCGGCGGCGCAGGTCGCGGCCGCCGACCGGCAGCTGGCGGCGGCGGAGCTCACGGTCACCCGCGCGCACCAGGCCGCCGCGCAGGCGCAACAGGCACTCAACGATGCCCGGCAGCAGGCAGCGCGGACCCTGGAGGACCTGAACCGGGACGCCGCGCGCGGGCCGCTGGAGGAGCAGAAGGCGCTGCTGTCGCTGGAGCAGGCCCGTTCCCGGCTCAACCAGGTCAACGTCTCCCCGTTCTCGTCGGAGACGGACCGGCGCGAAGCCCAGATCTCCTACCAGGAGGCGGTCAACCAGCTCGAGGACGTCCGCACTCGCAACCGGCGGCTCGCCGAGGACGTCAAAAAGGCCAACGCACAGGGCGTCGAGGGCAGCGACCAGGTCACCTCCGCGAAGGAGCAGCTCGCCCGCGCCCAGGAGGCCGAGCAGGACGCGGTCCGGGGCGTCCAGGACGCGGAGCAGCAGGCCGCCCGTGCCCGCGTCCAGGCGGTGCGCGAGGTCCAGGACGCGCACAACGACCTCGACAAGGCTGTTCGCGAAGCGCAGCGCCAGCAGCAACGTTCCGCCGAGCAGGTAGCGGACGCGCAACGGGACGTGGCCCGCGCGGTGCGGGACCAGTCCCAGGCGCTGAACTCCGCCGCCGGGGCCGCCAGTGCCGCCGAGCAGGCGGTCACCGCGCTCTCCCCGGCCGGGCAGCGCTTCGCACGGTTCCTCTCCGGCACGGTGCAGCCCGCGCTGCGCGGGCTGCGGGACACCGCGCAGGAGGCGCTGCTGCCTCCGCTGGAGAAGGCGATCAACCGCGGCCTGACCCTGCTGCCGATCTTCAACCGGGCGATCGGCGACACCGGGCAGGTGCTCGGGCAGGCCGCCCTGCGCGGCGCGGAGATGGCCGCGTCCGGGCCGTGGCGCGCGGATCTGGCGCAGGTCGCCTCGACCAACACCAGGGTGATCGGGTCGCTCGCCAACGCCGGGCTGAGCGCGGCCGACGGGCTGCGCAACCTCACGGTCGCCGCCGCGCCGCTGCTGGAGCGCCTGGCCGGCGCCGCCGAGCGCGGGATGGCCTTGGCAGCCGCGTTCATCCAGGCCCGCCGCGACGGCGGCCAGCTCAGCGCGTTCTTTCAGCGCGCCGGGGACACCGGCGCGCAGCTGTGGGGCATCCTGCGGGACATCGGTGCCGGTGTCCTCAACATCGGGCGCGCCGCCGCCCCCGCCGGACAGCAGCTCCTCAACTCGCTCTCGGCCGCCGCGAGTTCCTTCCGCACGCTCACGGGCGAAGGGGAGACGCAGGCCAAGCTCGCCGGGTACTTCGCCAACACCGTCCCCGTCCTCCAGGAAGTCGGGCGGCTGGTCGCAGCCCTCGGCGTCGCCTGGTTCAACTTCACCAACAACCCTGCACTCGCGCCGCTGATCGCCCGGCTGCGCACCGAAGTCCTGCCCACGGTCATGCAGGTGGCTGGCGCGCTCGGCAACGGCCAGCTGTGGGACCAGCTCCTCGGACTGCTCTCCTCGATCGTCGGCATCGCCGCCCAGCTCGGCGGCCTCGGCAACACCCTGTCCGGGTTCCTGTTCGTCATCCAGGCCGTCGCCACGGCCGTGCAGGTGCTGCTGTCGATCCCCGGCATGGGCGCCTTCGTCTCGGCGCTGCTGACGATGGCCGGCGTCGCGGGCGGGATCATGTTCGTCGCCAACGCGATCGGCGCCGTGCGCGGCGCCCTGACCCTGCTGTCCGCCAACCCGATCATGCTGATCGTCGCCGCGGCCGCCGCCCTGGTGCTCGGGTTCGTCACGGCCTACCAGAAGGTCGACTGGTTCCGAAACGCGGTCAACGGGGCGATCAGCGGGCTCGCCGACGGCGTGCGCTCCGCGCTCGACGGCATGGTGTCCTTCGCGGCCTGGTCCTGGGGCAAGCTGTCGGGGATCTTCGCCCCGCCGATCCGCTTCCTGGTCAACACCGTGTACGACGGCGGGATCCGCAAGGCCTGGAACTGGATTGCCGACGCCTTCGGCCTCGGCAAACTGCCCAGCTTCACCGTCGGGTTCGCCCGAGGCGGCGTCGTGCCCGGCTACGCGCCCGGCCGCGACACCGTGCCCGCCATGCTCTCCCCCGGCGAAGGCGTGCTCGTGCCGCAGGCCGTGCGCCAGCTCGGCGGAGAAGGCGGCATCACCGCCCTCAACGACGCCGCCCGCGCCGGGCGGCTCGCCGAGGCCGGGGCGCCCGTGCAGGGCTTCTTCCTCGGCGGCCTCGTCGACGGCGCGATCGACAAGATGCGCGGCTGGGCCGCCGGCGCCCTGGCCAAGGCCCTCAGCCCGGTGAGGGGCTGGTTCAACTGGATGCCCGACACCGCGTGGGGCGGCATGCTGCGCGGCATGGTCAACCGGGCCGTGGACGGCGTGCTGGCGTTCGTACGCGGCTACGCCACCGGGGGAGTGGTGCCCGGCTACGCGCCCGGCCGGGACAGCGCCCTGGCCCGCCTCAGCCCCGGCGAAGGCGTCCTCACGCCGCAGGCCGTGCGCGGCCTCGGAGGCGGCGGCGCCGTCAGCGCCATCAACGCCGCCCGCGGGCAGCTCGCCGACGGCGGCGGCCAGGGCGAGCGCATCGGCACTGTCATCTCGCCCGGCGCGATCGTGCAGTACATCACCAACCCGCTGCCCGAGACCCCCGGCGAGACCGTCAACACCCGGTTGCGGGCCCTCGCCAGCTTCGGCCTGTTCGACAAGGAGAGCGCCTGATGGCCCGCGAACGCTGGCTGGTGGACGGCTACGACCTCACCGACGGCCTGGTGCGCGACGTCGAGTACCGGGCCGGGCTGACCGGCACCCCGGCCGTCATCGGCGCGAACGCCACCGTGCCCAACAAGACCGGGGAGCTGTGGAGGCCCAAGCACCACGGCCCCGGCAAGTTCACCCTCGCCCTGTGGCTGGCCCCCACCACCGGCGGCTGGCAAGACGTCGAAGCGGCGTGGGAAGACCTGCTGCGCGTCGTCGCCCGCCCGCACCGGCTGCTCACCTTCGAGCGGCACACCGCCGCCGGCCAGATCCGCCGCTGCGAGGGCGAGGTCCTGTCCGCGCTCACCCCGGCGCCGTTGGGCCAGAGCGGCATGCGCATCAGCCTGGAGGTCAACGTGCCCGCCGGGTACTGGGCGTCCGCCGACACCAGCACCCATGCGACCGGGCCCGGCGCGCCCGTGCCCCAGGACCTGGTGCTGACCGAGTTCGCCGACGCCACCGCGCCGATGGAGCAGCTCGCCTACCTGCTCACCGGCCCGATCACCGCCCCGACCGTCACCGACACCACCGACGCGACCGGCGGCGACTCGTTCACCTACACCGGGCAGATCGGCGCCGGACAGAGCCTCACCGTGGACGCCGCCACCTGGCAGCTGACCGGCACCGGCGGCCTCGTCCCCGACCCAGGGCGTCTGACCAACACCGGGCCCGCCTTCCTGCGCCTGGCCCCCGGCAGGCCCGGCAAGCCGCCGAGCGTGCGCCTGAACGGCACCAACACCGGCCCCACCACCCGGCTCGCCGTCACCGGCCACCGCGCCTACCTCACCTGACCGGAGAACACCGTGGCCGTGCACCTGCGTATCTCCAGCCCGAGCGGAAACCTGCTCGGGCTGCTGCCCTACCCCGCCGACCTCAAGACACAGGCTGAACACAACGGCGCCGGCTCGCTGACCTTCACCTACCCGCGCAACGCCCCGGGCGCCGGCCTGCTGTCCGGAGACGACCCGCGGCTCTCCCTCGTCATCGACGGCGTCGAGCAGCCCGAGCGGTACCTGCTGGAGGACGACGGCGACGACCCGGCCGACGACGCGGGCGAGGCCCGGCCGGTCCAGGTCGGTTGCCGGGGCGCCCTCGCCCTGCTGGAGCGCGCCGTGATCTACCCGGTCGGCCACACCCCCGGACAGGCCGTGCAAGGGCTCGACGCGCACTTCCCGTTCGTCAACGCCACCCCCGGAGCGATCCTCGCCACCCTGCTGCAGCGCGCCCAGGCCCGCGGTGCCCTGCCCGAAGTCACCTGGGACTTCACATCCGCCGCCGACAGCGCCGGACGTCCCTGGCCCACCACGTACACGGTTCAGTACGACGCCGGCGGCGACCTGCTCAAGACCGTCGCGGCGATCACCGGCGCGGGGTGGGCGGACGTGCGGATGGAGAGCTACCGGCTGCGCGCCTACGTGCCCGACACCGTGTGCGCCACCGACCACCCCGGCATCGTGCTGTACCTGGGCCGGGACGTCCTCAAGGGCCCCCGGCAGCGCTCCCGCCGCTCGGTGCGTTCCCACCTGCTGGCGGCCGGCGACTCCGGCAACCTCGCCGAGGTCGTCAACCCGACGGCGGCTGCCCGCTACGGACGCCGCGAGGCCTTCGACGGCCGGGGCGGCATCACCGACGGCGCCACCCTCGCCGAGCTCGCCCGGGTCACCCTCGGCGGCATGGGCGCCGCCTCCGAAGGCTTCACGATCGAGCTGGACCCGGCCGCCACCCGGCACCGGCCCGGCATCGACTACCGGCCCGGGGACTACATCCGCTACGACCAGCGGCGCACCGACCCGACCAGCCTGGAGCCGCTGAGGGTACGCACCATCGCCACCACGTACGACGACGCCGGCCAGCCCACCAGCAGCCTGGAGCTCAACGACCTGTTCGTGGAGCAGCGCATCCGGGTCCAGCGACAGCTGGACGCCCTCACCAACGGCTCCGCGACCGCCTCCCGTACCCCGCTGCCGCCGCTCGGCGACCGCAACGACACCGTCGCCCCCACGGCCCCGGACGCGGTGCTGCTCGGCTCCTGGGCCTACCTGGACCGCAACGGGCAGCAGCACGCCGCGCTCGCGGTGTCCTGGCCCGCGGTGACGCAGAACGCCGACGGCACCGTGTACGACGACGCCGGCAACTACTACGTCTCCTACCTGCTGCCCGGCCTGCGGATCGCGGGCCAGGACCCGCAGTGGTCCCCCGAGCAGGCCGTCAACGGAACCATCGCGCACTACGACCAGCTGCCCGCCGGGCAGCGCGTCCAGGCCCGGGTGCGCACCGTGGACGCCTCCGGGAACTCCTCCACCTGGCGGCTGTCGGAGGAGACCATCCTCGCCAGCGACACCACCCCGCCCCCGGTGCCGTCGAAGCCCGTGGTGACCTCGCTGATCGGCGCGGTGCGGGCCGTGTGGGACGGACGCGGCGCGCAGGGCGAGGAAATGCCAGCGGACTTCGCCGAGTTGGAGGTGCACGCCTCCACGGCGGCCGGGTTCGCCCCCAGCGCGGCGACGATCGTCGACCGGCTCGCCGGAGCGGCGGCCGCCCCGATCACCGGCCTGTCCTACGGCACCACCTACTACGTCAAGTTCGTCGCCCGGGACCGGGCGGGAAACGCCTCGCAGCCATCCGCCGAGGCCTCCGCCGTCCCGACCGTCGTCATCAGGTCCGACCTCGCCGACCAGATCATCGGGACGGCCCAGCTCGCGGACGCCACGATCATCGGCGCGAAGATCGCGCTGGCGACCATCCAGGACGCCAACATCGGCACCGTGTCCGCCAGCAAGCTCACGGTCGGCAAGCTCAACGCGGACATCACGGTCTCCGCGCGCATCAAGACCTCCGACACCGGCGCGAGGGTCGAGCTGAACTCCGGCGGCATCGAGGCGTGGAACGCCAACGGGGTGAAGACCATCGCCGTCTCCGCGACCACCGGCGACGTGCGGATCGTCGGCGGCCTGTCCAGCGGAACCACCGGACAGCGCATCGAGATCAACCCCGGCGGGGGACTCCCGGAGATCCGCTTCTTCCCCACCAACGGCAACAACTACGCCTTCATCAACGCGGTCGGAGGGGGCAACGGCGCGGCGTACATCGGGCTGAACAGCGGCACCTTCCCGCACAACGGGCAGTCGACGGCCTACCGGCTCTACCTGACCGAGTACGTCTCCGCCCTGGAGACCATCCGCACCGATACCCAGAAGCCCTGGGGCGGCACCGTCCGGATGAACGCCAGTGAGGGCGCCGCCCTCACCTACATGGTCGAGGACAAGGTCCACGGCTACGTGATCGCATCGCAGGGAGGCGCCCAGTTCGGCCGGCGCAACGACGACGGCAGCGACAGCGAACTGTGGCTCGACAACTCGGCGTTGCAGTACAAGGGCACCTTCCCGAACTACTGGTACACCGAGCCGGACCGCGGGCTGTTCACCGGCACCGCCGGGATGACCAACTGGACGGCCATGTCGCTCTCCTACGGGCCGACGATGAAGTCCCCGATGGTGCCGATCGTCACCCTGCGGGACTGGCAGGCGGTCCGGGCCTGGCAGGTCACCGCGTCCAGCCTCACCGGCTTCACCACCACCCTCGCCTCCGCCAGCGCCGACGGCTCCGTCGGCTTCTGGTGCTACCGCATCTGACAGGAACGGGGATCACCATGCCCGAGCAGTACCGGGTGCTCGACACCACCCGGATCAACGTCGGATCCACGCCGTGCTGGGCCGTGCGCCAGCAACGGCCCGACGGAGAGCACCACATCACCATCTTCCCGACCTCCTCACTGGAGTGGCGGGCCGCCGAGTACGACATCGACCACACCACTCCGGCCGGCATCGACATGATCCTCGACATGCTGCTCCACGAGCCGTTCGTCCCGGACCCGCTGGAGAACGGCCACACCGACCCGGCCGCCGCGAAGGGACTCGCCGTCGTCGCCGTCCAGGCGGTGAACGGCCTCGCCGCTGGGGACACCGAGCCTGTCACCCTGCACAACGCGCCCGACCGGGCCACCGCCCGCCAGGCCCACCTCGACCGGATCGCCCACGCCAAGCGGACCCGTGTCGCCGTCACGGCCGGCCCCGCCGCAGGCGCGCTCCGAGCGGCGGCAGCACGGCCCGCGCAGGACCCCCTCGACGTGATCCGCCGCAACCACGGCATCACCCCCGAGGGCGTGACGGCCAAGGCTGAACTCGTGGAGCAGGCCCGGCAACAACTCGCCCAACCCCAGCCGTCCCCCGACGGCACTACCGCCCGCTCCGACCCGAAGGCCTTCACCACACCGGTGTGGGACGCCGCCCTGCCCCGACGCGACGAAGCCCACCAGGGCAACGGAGACGAGACGGCATGACCAACCACCCGACCCCGGAACAGCTCGACCACCTGCTCGGCACCGCCGACCGCCGCCGGCTCACCCCCGCCGAAGCGACCCTGCTGAGGACCGGCGTCCAGCATCTGCGGAAGTCGGCCGCCTGCGCATGCACCCGGCCGACCACCGGCGACACCCCCAGCCCGGCCAAGTGAACGGAGCCCCCACCACCATGGCGCACACCGCAGAACCCATCACCGTGGACGCCGAGCCGTACATCGCCCGGCTGCGCACCCAGATGGCCGAGGCCTGGGGCCAGGCACAGGCAGCACTCGCTCTCGCCCGCGAGGAGAACGCCGTACGCGCCGCGCGGGAAGCCGACCAGGCCCGCCGGATCGCCGAACTCGAAGCCACCGTCGCCGAACTGCGATCCGCCGCCTCGACGCGACCGTAGGCACCGCCGCGCCCTACCGTCCCCCGCTGTGGAACCGGACCCGGACGACCAGCAGCCTCCCGCTGGCCGACGACACCGACGGAGGGCCAGATGGAGCGAGATCACCGGATGGAAGACGGTCCGGGACCTGGTCCTGTTCCTGATCGGAGCGGTCGTGATCGTGAGGGAGGCGTGGACGCCGCCGGTCGACCCGAGCGTGATCATCACGGGCCTGACCCTTGCGGGGCTGCCGGCCGTGCTGTCAAGGGACGAGCGGCCGCCACGGGAGTAGCCCCGCGCACCGGCCCTCTGCTGGCCCGCTACCGGTTCACCGCCGGCTACCTGGCCGCGGCCGGCGCCGCGATCGCCGCGACCTGGCCGCTGTGAACCACCCGCCCCGCCCCACAGACCACCGGAGACGACCGTGAACATCCTCACCGACACCGAGGCGTGGGGCCTGCTGCTCGGCGCCCTCACTCCCTGGGCGACCTCGCTCATCCAGCAGCCCGACTGGAGCAAGGGGGTACGGACCCTCATCGGCACCGTGGCGTCCGCGACCGTCGGCATCGTCACCGTCCTCGCCCGCGGGGACATTGCCCATGTGCAGACCGCCCTGACCACCGTCGCCCTCGCCGTCGTGGCGTCCAAGACGTTCTACGACGGCCTGTGGCAGTACGCCGGTGCCGGAGCGCTGGAACGCGCGACAGCCCCGGACCGCCGGTCCGGATGGTGACCGGCCCTGTGTCGGCGGCCGGCGCTACCCTAGAGTGATGATGTGGCCGCCGGGCCGACCGACCGCGTGCTCTGGCAACAAGCCCTTCGGGGCTGTCTCCTATCAAGGGGAGCACGCGGACCCGGGCGGATTCGCAACCCGCGGGCCCGGCGGCCACACTTCCTAATCTCCCTTCTCCGCAGCCGATTTGGCCACGTGGTGGGTGTTCCCACGTGCACGCCGGTAGCGGGAGGGTGGAGGCAGGCAGCCACACCGGGGCCTGCGAACCCCGGTGCCGCCACGGAGACAAGGAAGGCACCCTGAGGTGACAGCACCCACAGAGCAGACCCAGCCCGTGTCCGAGCAGGTCACTCCGCTGACGGACAACCGCGCGGAGATGACCATCGAGACGGCCGACCAGGTCCTCGAGATCACCGGCGAACAGCGGTTCTGGACGAAGGCCCAGCGCGCGGCGATAGCCACCATCGGCCTCAAGGACGCCCCGATGGCTGAGCAGGTCACGTTCTTCCACATCTGCAAGAGCACCGGTCTGGACCCCTTCCGCCGCGAGATCTACTACATCCCGCGCAAGCGCAAGGTGTTCGGCCAGGACGAGATCTACTACACCGCGCAGACCGGGATCGACGGCTTCCGGCACATCGGGCAACGGAGCGGACGCTTCATCCGCCGCATCGGCCCGTTCTGGACCGGTCCCGAGACCGACCCCGCATGGTGGATCCAGGGCGAAGACGGGATCAACCGCCGCCGATGGGTGGAGGTGTGGCTCGCTCCCGGACTGCCCGCCGCCGCGATGTGCCGCATCGAGCACTACAGCATCGCAGGTGACCCGACAGTCAGTCAGGCCGTGGCTCTGTTCAGTGAGTTCGCGGTGACCAAGGACGAGTGGGTGCGCGGCGAACGGACCGGGCAGAAGGTGCTCTCGGGGCTGTGGCCGACCATGGGCGTCCACATGATCGGCAAGGTGGCCGAGGCCCAGGCGTGGCGGGTGGCCTTCCCCCGCGAGTTCGTCAACATCTACGAGCACGCCGAGATGGAACAGGCCGACGCCGCCCAGACCAACCAGGTTCGAGAGGACTCGACACAGCGTCGCAAGGCGGCCCGCGCCCAGGCGCAGCCGGGCACGGTGATCCCCGGCACCGTCGTCACCGCCTCCACCCGCACCGCCCCCGAGGAGAGCACGGAGCAGGGCACACCGGTGACTGGCGCGGAGGCAGGCGAGCCGACCGCCGGACCGGAAGACGAGCCGCCCACCGCAGATGAGCTGCGCCGTGAGCTGCACGCCTACGCCTCCGTGATGGGCAGCACCGTCGACAAGATCACCCACCGGTGGCGGGAGGCTACGGGGACCAGCCTCGACGAGGCAACTGGCGGGCAGCTTGCCGTCCTGCTCGCCGAGCTGCGCCCCTACGTTCTTGCCGCGCTGGGGTCCCACCCCGAGGCGGCCGAGCACGTCGAGGCCGGCGGCCTGCTGATCCGGCTCGACCCCGACACCACCGTGTGGGGCAGAGAGGACGCCCGTCAGGGCTAGCCCGCTTCTCCCCGGCCACCCCACCCGCAGGGCCGCGCCCCGACCGCGCGGTCCTGCGGGCCTGCCCACACGGACACCTCATGAAGCTCCCCATCGAGCGAGCCCGTACGCTCGCCGACGCCCGCCTCATCGGGCCCAGCCCCCTTCCGTGCCGGTGCGGCGCGCCCCGGCACGCGCACCGGGGACAGAAGCGCTCCGGCGGCCACCCCGCCACCAGCTGCGCCCGCTACCGCCGCGACCCCGCCGACATGCTCCTCGAACGCGCCCAGGCGGCGGCCCACAGCCGGCTCGGCGACGACCTCGCGGCATCCGAGCGCACCGGCCGCCGCCGACGCTCCCGCCGCCCCAAGAAGCCCGGCCAGTGGTCGATCGGCGCGTCCGACACCAGCTCCTGCCGCCGCGCGATCTGGTACCGGGAGAACCCGCCGCCCGGCTACACCCCGGCCCCCGTGGACCGGCGCGCGGCCCGGGCCGGAACCCTGATCCACGACTCGGTGTCCCGCCGCCGGCGCGCCCTCTACCCCTGGCGGCTGTACGAGCAGTCCGTCACCCTGCCGGGCCTGGACCGGCCGAGCCGCTACGACGAGTACGACCCGGTCACCGGCGTCCTCTACGACTACAAGACCGCCGGGGACTGGAAGTGGGCGCTGGTCGGCGACGACGGCCCGCCCGAGACCGAGTGGGACCAGACACAGCTGTACGCCCTTGCTCTGCACCTCGCTGGCGAGCGGGTGACCGAGGTGAGGATCGTCTACTTCGAGCGCAAGAGCGGCGCGGACGAGGAGTTCACCCGGCCCTTCGACGAGCAGGCCGCCCGTCGCGCACTCGGCCGGTTGACCGCGATCGCCACGGCCCTCGACCTGGGCACCGCACTGCCCCGGGACAGGTCCGGGCCGAGCACCGACGTGATCTGCAAGCGGTTCTGCCCGGCCCGCACCGACTGCTGGAGCATGGCAGAGGCCCAGGCCGCTGGCCGTTCCCCGGAGTCGTACACCCTCGTCACCGACAGGTCCGACGTCGAATGGGCGCTCGGCGAGTACGACCGGCACCGCGCCGCGAAGTCCGCCGCCGAGAAGGCGCAGAACGTCGCCAAGGCGCTGCTCGACGGGGTGCAGCCCGACACCTACGGCGACTACGAGTACGTGCGCACCGCCGGACGGCTCAAGGACCCCGAACCGGACTATCAAGGACGCGTCCGGCAGCTCGAAGCGTTCTGGGACAACCCGCCCAACGAGCGCCCCGCACTGCACGAACTCGACTACCCCACCAAGCGGACCCGTACGAGCGGCAGCACCCAGGTCCGCCGGGTGCGCGCGGCCAAGCGCGGCGACCCGCCGGCACGTGGACGCCGGTAAGGCCGCCAAACCCTGCGCGCATCAGTCCCCCTGGCCAGGCGCTCCCTGCCTGCGCCTGGCCAGGTCCACACCGGACGCTGAGGCGGCCCGCTGTCCGTCGCCTGATCTAACGTCCGGCCATCACAGGCCAGTTGAGAGGAACACCGTGACCAGCCCGCACGATCCCGCCCCAGGCGTCCCGCGCTCGCCCTGGTTCTCCCGGCAGTCGCCCGCCCTTCAGCCCGCCGCGTACCTCGTGCCGGTGCGGCCCTCCGGAGACCTCGGCGCACCGATCTACGAGCAGATGGTCGCCGAGTTCGGTGATCCGTTCAGCCCGTTCGGCCCGATCCGAGCCCGGTACCTGCACCGGCCCCTCGGCCGTCCGGTCGGAGGCTGAACCCCGACCCCAGCGCCGGAAGTTGCTCGACGCGACCTAACCCCGGGCGGCCGCCTAGGTTCCCCGCTCATGGCAGCCCCCCGCTACATCGACTACGTGCCGCTGGACGAGATCCGGCCCGCCGCCCGCAACCCGAAAGGGCACGACGACGACGGGCTGGATCGCTCCGTCGAGCAGTTCGACTTCACCGAGCCCGGCCTGCTGGACGAACGCACTGACCGGCTGGTGGCCGGACACGGCCGCTACGAGACCCTCGCGCGCCGCCGCGACGCGGGGAAGCCGGCCCCGGACGGGGTGGTCGTCACCGCCGACGGCACGTGGACCGTCCCCGTGGTGCGCGGCTGGGCATCCCGCGACGACGCCCACGCCGAGGCCTACCTGATCGCCTCCAACCAGCTGACCACCGTGGGCGGCTGGGACGGCGAGGGCCTTGCGGCGATGCTCTCCGACCTGGAGCAGGTCGACCCGGCGCTCTTCGCCGCCACCGGTTTCGATCACGCCCAGATCGACGCCATGCTCGAAGACGTCGCCGCGGGCGGCCAAGCCGACGACACGAGCGATGCGGACGACGACGGCGCTGCCGAGCCCGAGCAGATCAACCGCGGCGACCTCCTGGCCCTGGCCGGCGTCACCGTCGGCGAGCCCGAGCACCAGGTCGAGACCGGCCAGGTGTGGGAACTCGGCGACCACCGCCTCGTCGTCGCCGAGGTCTTCGACGGCTGGCCGCAGTGGGCCCCCCTGCTCATCGAGGGCAGCCTCTTCCTGCCCTACCCCACCCCGCTCGCCCCGCTCGCGGACCGGGCCGTCGGCCGACGCCTGGTGATGGTGCAGCCCGAGCGCTACCTGGCCGGTCACCTCCTCGACAAGTGGGAGCGGATCAGCGGCCAGACCCCCACGCTCCGGGACGAGTCGTGACGACCGCCCTGCCGACCGCCGGTGGCACCTTCGACCGGTCGGAGCGGCCCATCTACTTCACCGCAGGCGGCGGCGAGTTCAACGCCGGCCCGCACGTGCTGACGGCCGTCAACGAGGTGATGGGCGACGCCGAGGAACGGCGGCTACGCGACCTGCTGGACGCCGGATGCAAGGTGCTGCTCGACTCCGGGGTCTTCTGGCTCACCAACCGGCACAGCCGCGCCCACGGCGTCTCGATGGACGAGGCCCTGTCGCTCCCCCCGGAGCAGATCGACGGGTTCGCGGAACTGCGCGAGCGGTACGTCTACCTGGCCCGCACCTACGGCGACTGGCTGTGGGGCTACATCGAGCTGGACCAAGGCGGCCTGCTGCACAAACGGGCGCAGCGCCGAGCCCTGTACGACCTCGGCCTGTCGCCGATCCCCGTCTACCACCCGCTCGTGGACGGCTGGGACTACTTCGACGAGCTGGCCGAGCAGTACGACCGGATCTGCGTCGGCAACATCGTGCAAGCCCCTGCCCCGGTGCGGCTGCGCCTGCTCCACACCATCTGGGAACGCCGCCAGAAACACCCGCACCTGTGGATCCACGCGCTCGGCCTGACCGCCAACGAGTGGTGCCTGCCGCTGGCCCCGGACTCCTGCGACTCCTCGTCCTGGCTGGCCCCGCTGCGCTGGAACCACCAGAGGATCGAGACCGCGATGCTGCGCCGCGTCGGCAACCTGCCCGCCGGCTTCCGCTACGCCCCCGGCGACAGCGCCTCCTACCAGGCCGCCGCCCGGCTGTGCGCGGACGCCGCAACGGCGCTGGGCACCTGCTGGAGGCACGCCGCCCACCGCGTCCAGGAGCTGACTGGCGCCCCCGACGGCACCGCGCTGGAAGGGGCACAGCAGTGAGCCCGAGCCTCCAGCCCGCTGCGGTGAAGCGCACCGGCGGCGGCACGTTCGACCCGGCCGACCGGCACCTGTACTTCGCCGCCGGAGACTCCGAGTACTACCCGCACCACGTGCTGCTCGCCACCAACGACCTGCTCACCGCCGGCCACGAGCGGCGCCTGGTCAAGCTGCTGGACGCCGGACACCGCGTCCTGCTCGACTCCGGGATCTTCTGGCTCACCAACCAGTACAAGCGGGCCCACGGCGTCTCCATGGACGAGGCCCTGCGCCTGGCCCCGGAGGAGATCGACGGGTTCGATGACCTGTACTCCCGGTACGTCGAGCTGGTGCAGCGCCACGGCGAGCGGCTGTGGGGCTACATCGAGCTGGACCAGGGCGGCCGGGACAACAAGATCCGCACCCGCACCCGCCTCGAGGACGAAGGCCTCGCGCCGATCCCCGTCTACCACCCGCTCGTGGACGGCTGGGACTACTTCGATGAGCTGGCCGAGCAGTACGACCGGATCTGCTTCGGCAATGTGGTCCAGGCACCGGCGCCGGTGCGGCTGCGCCTGCTGCACACCCTCTGGGAACGGCACCGCCAGTACCCCGACCTGTGGGTGCACGTCCTCGGCCTGACGGTCAATGAATGGTGCCTGGCCGTCCCGCCGGACTCCTGCGACTCCTCGACCTGGATCGGCCCGCTGCGCTGGCCCAAGGTCCGCATCGACTCCGCGCTGCTGCGGCGCGTCGGCGAACTGGGCCGCGGATTCACGTACGACCTCGACCAGCCGGCCCACCCCACCCGCGGCCGTACCGCCTGCTGCCTGATGTGCGCGCAGACCGTCTCGGCGACCACCGCCGTGTGGCGGCTCGCCCGCACCACCCGCGACGAGCTGCTGGGGCAGCCGTCCTACCCGCTCCTCACCGAACCGGAGGCACGATCTTCGTGAAGCCACCTGCCACCGTCTGGGCCAAAGTCGAGCTGCCCGGATTCCACTACTGGCCTGCCGCGCCCGACCACCGCTCCTACCTGCGGGCCCGGCACCGGCACCTGTTCCACATCACGGTCGGCGTCGCCGTCGCCCACGACGACCGCGACACCGAGTTCCACGACCTCGGCGACCTGATCCGCGGCTGGTGGGGCCCGGGCGCCCGGGAGTGCGGGCCGGCCTCGTGCGAGACCCTGGCTCGCACCCTCGCCGACCACGTCAGGAGCGCCGGCCTGAGGGCGACGATGGTCGCCGTCTCCGAGGACGGCGAAGCCGGCGCGGTCGTGCACCTGGGGGACTCGGGGGAGCAGCTGTGAGCCACGCCGTCACCGTCCGCCACAACTTCGAGACGGCACACCGGCTGCCGCACCTCGCAGGGAAGTGCGAGAACCTGCACGGGCACTCCTGGGTGGTCGAGGTCACTGTGACCGCCCCGGTGCTCGCGGCCGGCACCGTTGTGGAGTTCGGCGCGTTCAAGCGGGCCCTGCGTACGTGGATCGACAGCTTCCTCGACCACGGCGCCATGCTCGGGGCCAGCGACCCGCTCGCCCCCGTCCTCGCCGGGCAGGGCAGCAAGCTGTTCCGCTTCGGTGCTGAGGATCCGACCGAGCAGGAGCAGCACGCCGCCGGCCTCGGCTGGCCGAGCGTGGAGGCCGTCGCCGAGCTGCTCGGCCGCGTCGCCACGGAGGCCCTGCACACCCTGCCCCGAGCCGCAGGGGCGTACGTCTCCCACGTCGGCGTGTCCGAGACCGCCGTCAACGCCGCCTCCTGGACGGCGGTGGCTCCGTGAGCGCCCTCGTCCTGCCGGACGCCGGCCTGCCCGTCGCCGAGACCTTCGGGCCCACCATCCAGGGAGAAGGGCCGACCGCCGGCCAGCGGGCCCTGTTCCTGCGCTTGGGCGGTTGCAACCTGGCCTGCGACTGGTGCGACACCCCGTACACCTGGGACGGCAAGCGGTACGACCTGCGCAAGGAGATCGGCCGCGTCCCGGTGGTCGAGCTCGCCGAGTGGGCAGCCGGGCACCCGCACGCGATCATCGTCATCACGGGTGGCGAGCCGCTGCTCCACCAGCGCACCGACGCCTGGCGCTCGCTGATGGCCGTGCTGCGCTACACCACCCGCCGCGTCGAGATCGAGACCAACGGCACCCTCGCGCCGCAGCCCGTCAGCCTCGGCGTACCGCGGCTGACCTTCAACGTCAGCGCCAAGTTGTCGAACTCCGGCATGCCGGAAGAACGGCGGATCAAGCCGGACGCCTTGGAGGTCTTCGCGGACCTCGCCCACCGCGGCCGCGCCCGCTTCAAGTTCGTCGCCGCCGGCCCGGACGACCTGGAGGAGATCGCCGCTCTGGTTGAGCGCTTCTGCCTTCCCCCGCACGCGACCTGGGTGATGCCCGAAGGGACCACCGCCGAGCGCACCATCGAGGTCGCCCGGGCCCTGGCCGACGACGTGATCGCCCGCAACTGGAACCTGACGATGCGGCAGCACGTGCTGCTGTGGCCTGGAGAACGCAACCGATGACCACCCCTGCCAACACCGCCGACCTGGCGCGCGCGGCCGAGCACGCCGCCGGCCTGCTCGCCGCCCTCGGCATCCCGTGCGACACCGAGTCCACCGCGGCCACCCCGCGCCGCATGGCGAAGGCCCTTGCCGAGCTGACCGCCGGCGTGCGCCTGGATCCGGCCCGGCACCTCGCCGTCACCTTCCCCCCGGAAGGAGAGCGGGCAGGGCTGATCGCCGCCGTCGACGTGCCGTTTACCGCCCTCTGCGAGCACCACGTGCTGCCGTTCACAGGCCGGGCCGCCGTCGCCTACCTGCCGACCCCGGGAGCCCGCATCGTCGGCCTGTCCAAGCTCGCCCGGCTCGTCCAGGAGTTCGCGGCCCGGCCACAGGTCCAGGAGCGACTGGGCCAGCAGGTCGTCGACGCCCTCGGTGCGCACCTTGATATCCAGGGCGCTGGCTGCCTGATCCGTTCCCAGCACGCCTGTATGACCGCGCGCGGCGCCCGCGCGCACGGCGCCGCGATGGTCACCACCCACCTGACCGGGGCGCTCCACGCCGACCTGGCCCGTCGCGCCGAAGTGCTCGCCCTCATGCCGCCACCAGCCTGACACGTAAGGGGAGTTGTGCCCAAGCGGGCTGTTCCACGGGAGGATGGCAGGGCCAGGCCGGGACCGCGAATCCCGGCCGTCCACACCAAGGAGACGACGATGCTGCTTAGGGTTCCTGTTGACCTGCCTGCCACCGTGCTGCGGGTCGGCGACCTCCGCGGGTTCCTGGGGGTGCTGCCCGGAGACCTGCTGGTTGTCGCCGACTGCCCCGGGCAGGGCGGCCCGGTCCGTGTCCCGCTGGGTTGGCCGGTGAAGGCTGCGGTGCGCGACGAGTCCGGTCAACGCGTGCCCGTGATCGGCCTCCCGCAGGTCGGCGCGGACGACGAGTACGCCATGACGGCCTCGCACCTGTACGGGCTCCTCGCGGACCTGCCCGTGGACGCGCTCGTGGTGGCGGTCTGGGAGGCCGAAGACGGCCCCCGCCAGACAACGGTCGGCACTCCCGAGTTCGGCGACCTCGTCAACGAGGACTCCGGGCTCACCATCCGTGCGGTCGTGCTGCCCGCCGTGCTCAGCGGCGCGACCGGCACGGCCTACGACGAGATCGCCTACAACCTCGGCTGGGAGTAGCCGGAGAGGCCACTGGCCCCCGGGCGCCTACTGCTGGCAGTAGGCGCCCGGGGCCCTGGCGTGTCGCCGCCTCGTGTGGGGTGCGGGTGGCAGGTGGCCAGTTGTGCGACTGCTGGCCGGCGCCCGGCCGCAGGCCAACGTCCGGTGGCGGATCGGCAGCCACACGAGCGGGCCGGTGGGTCGATGCGAGCCAGGGCGGCCGACGGCTTGATCCGAGCGCGGGACTGCGGTTCCCGCGCGGCACACCGCGGTGACCGCCGCCCACCTGCCTGGCGCGCTCGGCGTCGGCTCAGTAGGACACGTCGAGGACCTCCGCCCCGTGGTAGTCAAATCCTGTATTTAGCAGGTGAGTTGTTCCCATGGGTGCTGGAGGGGCTGGAGGATGGCAGAGCCAGACCGGGACCGCGAACCCCGGTCGCCGACAGGTCGAGGAGACCCACCATGACGGTTCTGACTGTTCCCCTTGAGGTGCCCGACGAGGTCCTGCGTGTGCGGGACCTGCGCAAGTACCTTTCTCTGCTGCCGGACGAACACCTCGTCACCGCCGACTTCGGTGGCCTCAACGGGGCTGCGGGCTCGTTGCTTGGATGGCCTGTGAGGGTCTCGGTGCCCGACGAGTCCGGGCGGCAGGTCCCTGTGGTCGCCCTGCCTCACGTCTCGGTCGCGGACACGAGTGTCGTCAGGGTCGCCTTCCTGCGCGTCCGGTTGGCCGACATGCCGGACGACGCCCTCGTGGTCACCGTCTGGGTGGACGACGATGGCACCCGCCAGAGCACCGTGAGCGCGCCGCTCAGGACCTTCTACGTGAGCGAGGCCACCGGAGTGACTATGCCTGCGGTGACCCTGCCGTTCGAGTTCAGCGGTGCCACTGGCTTCGCCTACGACGAGATCGTCGACACCCTCGGCTGGGAGTAGTCCAACAGCCAGGGTGGGCACCCCGTAAATTTACGGGGTGCCCACCCTCGCTCGACACCACATGCAAACGTTTGTAGGTGGTCGGCGTCCGGCCGCTGGCCTGCTACCGCCGGCGGAGCATCGACCACAGCACCGGGCCGGTGAGCCCGATGAGCGCCGAGGTGGCGGTCGGCCACCCGACCTGCTGGTGCAGGCTCGCCGTGGTCAGGGCGCCGTGGCCGCAGACCGCGAGGTCCCGCCAGGTCACCGGCCGGTCCGCCATGGAAGGCGGAGGCGTGGAGCCTTTGGGCTGTGTCATCATGGGCATCGTTCCATTTCTGCTAAACGCGTGCGGAAAAGCGGGACACGCGAGCCGCCCTTTCCCGAGGGCGGCTCGCATCCGCGCACCGATCCTAGGACTTGGCTGTTGCCTCGCCAAATCCTGAAAGTCGTCATACGAATCGCCCCAGCTGGCGGGTTCATGGATTTAGGCCATCGAAAGGCTGGGGCCCCGGTCGGCGATCCGAGGACCCCCTTGCCGCGCGGGGGTGGGCCCCCGATTGAGTCCCTGATCGTCATCCTGGGACCGTCGGGCGTGGGCCTGCATTCCTCCAAGTCGGCGCCGCTCCCTCGACCCGGCACCGGGCCCGTTATTACGATGCTGGAGGGTCCCTGCCGTCGCTCGGCGGTGCCTCTTTGACCGGCGGCGAGCTCCACCCGGGGCGCCGGATTAGCCTGAAAGGGCTAATGGACGCACACCCCAAGCGGGGTGTGCAAGGAGTCCAGGCAAAGCCATTGGCGCCGATTTCTGGAGCCTGAGTTCAGGCCATTGCGCCAGAAAGCATGCTTTAATTGAGGTGCCAGAACTGCATTTTCTGGACTTTCGACTCTCTGTGGGGGTCAAAAGCTTGAGAGTATTAGGCGTGTGAAACCCGGGCCGGTCGCTGGCCCGGTTTCCAGGCCCGGGTGCTCTCGGCGAGTCGTTGACCTGGGGTTCCGCGTACGGTCGGTTTCGTGAGTAGCCGCCGCGGTCGCCGTCCCGCCCTCGATCCGGAGGTAGAGAAACGGCTCCTGGATGCGGTGCGAGCGGGCGTTCCGGTCAGTGACGCGGCGCCGATGGCCGGCATTCATCCCAGTACCGTGTATCGGTGGCTGGAGCGCGGGGAGCAGGAGCAGCAGCGGCGGGAGGCTGGCCTGCGTGCCCGGTCCGGGGAGCAGGTGTTCTGCGAGTTCCGCGACAGGTTCACGCGCGCGCGCAGCGAGGGCAAGGCGCAGTTGGTGCTGCTCGTACGGAAGGCGGCGAGCGGCGGCCACGTGGTGCGGGAGCGTACCCGGACGGTGCGCGATCCGGAGACCGGCGAGCGGGTCGTGCAGGTCGAGCGGGACTTCGCTCAGCCGGACTGGCGGGCGGCCCAGTTCCTCCTCGCGTGCTTGGCGCCGGAGACGTTCGGCCGGGCGGCGCAGGCCCGGATCGAGGTCGCGCCGGCGGGCGGAGGCGAGCTGTCGGCGGCCGCGGTGGACCAGGGGGCCGGTGTCGAGCGGCTGGCGGTCCGGCTGGCCAAGATCCGGCAGGACTTCGCGGCGGAGCTGGAGGAGGACGCCGCGGTGGTCGACGCGGAGCTGGTGGACGGCCTGGAGGGCTGAGGCGAGGGTCTGTCGTTCCCAGGGGAGCGGGCCGGTTCCGTGCGTGATCGGCTCGGATGTCCGGGCAGGCCATGCTCTTCAACTCCTTTGCCATTTAAGGCTGTTGTTCCGATTGCCCTCCCTTGGCGAGTGTGGGCGCAGTCGGGCCAAATGGGCCCAAAGGGGGACAGGGGAGCCCGCATGGTGAGCAAGGACATCGAACTCGGCCGGGCCACGGCCGTGGTAGCCGAGCGGGTCGTCGGTGAGCTGACAGCGGCCGACCGTGTGTTGCACAAGGCCGGCCTCGGGGAGCTGCCGGACTACGCGATCAACGGGGGCGTCGTGCTCAGCGGCATCCCGCAGGACGTGCTGAATCTGTACGAGGTGCGGCAGTCGGCCACCCTGGCCGCGCTGTGGCGGCTGTGGGCGAGGGGGAAGAACGTCGCCGCGATGCACCCGGACATGGCTGCTGAGCTGACGACGTACCGGCTCGGCACGCTGCCGGGCGAGCTGTTCCGCAACCTCGGGCGAATCCCGAACATCATGGTCGTCTTCGCCGAGCCGCCCGCGATGGAGGTCAGTGTCGGCGGGACCGGTCCGGGGCGGCTGTTGGCGATCCTCTTCTGCGGGCGAACCGACCCGGACAAGCTGCTGTGCCTGACCAGCGACCATCGCATGGACGAGGTCGCCGTGACCGTGATCTGCGAGCCGCTGGCCGAGGACGGCACTCCGCTGCCTCCGCCTCCTGGTGGGACGACACCGGTGCTGGAGTACTGCCACCTGTCGATCCCGGCCAGGGCGGGCGACAGGTTCACCGCCGAGGACCTGGCGTTGAGGCTCGCGCGCAAGGCCGGTCGGACGGAACCGACTGCGGCAGAGCAGGCGCTGGCGACGCGGGCGCTTCAGGTCGCCGTCTACCTGTGCTCCTCGAAGGCGGACATCGTTCAGCCGGTGCCGCGAGGCAAGGCCGCCAAACCCGGCAAGCAGCGGCGATGGAACAAGCCGGACACCTTCCTACGCCTCGGCTGGCGGCTCGGCCCGCGCCTGAAGGCCGCCCGGGTGCGAGTCCAGGAGATGCGGCGCAGCGCTGCCCAGAGCACCGGAGGAGGCGGCGCAGCAGGAGGGTGGCGGCAGTACACGCACCTTCGGAGCGGGCACCTGAAGACCGTCTGGTACGGGCCGGGGAAGACGCTCTCCGACTCGCGGTTGATCGAGCCGTACTGGGTGTCGGAGGACCTGCTCGATGAGGACGGGCACGCCCCCGAAGGCATCATCCGGCCTCTGAGGTAAGGGTGTTGTCCGCTTCCGGGCGGGGTGGGGAGGGTGGTGGGGTCCGCCGGTACCGGGCCCCGCTCCTCGTCCCCGTCGGGGAAGGCCAGGAGTGGGCCGGAGCCTGTTGCAGCAGGCCGCCCTCCTTTCCCCTTCGGGGAGGGCGCGGTGCCGGAGTTGTGTCGCTCCGGCACCGCCGGGCCCCGGCGCTGGCGGACTTCCTGTTGCCGAGCCCCGCCGCGAACGGGGCCTCCCGGAGGACGAGATGACCAGCAAGGACCTGCCCGACCTGCCCCCCGCTCTGGCGGCCCGGCCGCGTGACGAGAAGCGAGGCCTGCCGATCCCCGTCGTCAACATGCACGACGGTGGTGTTGTCGACTTCGTGACCCTCAACGGCACGGCCGCCCTGCGGCTGGCCCTCGCGAAGCAGTGTTCGCTGTGCGACGAGCCGCTGGCGGGACCGGTCGCGTTCCTCGGCGGCCCGATGTCAGCGGAGGCGGGCCACTACTCGGACCCGCCGATGCACGAGGCCTGCGCGCAGGCCGCGCTCACCCTGTGCCCGCACATCGCCCGGCCGCACGCCCGCCGCGCCGGCGAGCGGCGCGTCGCGGAGGACGCCTCCATACCGGTCGGGTTCACCGAGGAGAAGCCCGAGGAATGGGTGCTGGTCATCGCGTCCGGCTACCTCGTCGGCGCCGTGCCCGCCGAGGGCGGCGGCCTGGTCCCGCTGTTTGTAGTGCGTGACCGGATGCGGGAGCGCCGATTCGGCTACCAGGACGGCGCGTTGACCGAGACACCCGCCGCCTGACAGCGCGACCTTAACGACAGGCCCGGCCTAGCGTCCCGGCACACCAACCAACCCGACCAGGGGAGGAAACCGTGCCGACCACCAACCAGGCCGACCGAGGGCGGGAGGCGAGCCGATGAAGCTCGTCTCCCGCTCCGAGTGGGGCGCCGCCGCGCCCACCGGCTCTTACACCCGCATCGGCGCCACCCGAGGCGTCAAGATCCACTACGAGGGCTCGGCGGTCCCCGGCGGCCTGCTGGGCGACCACGGCCGGTGCGCCGGCCACATGCGCGACATCCAGCGCTCCCACATCAACGATCCGAAGGAAGACTGGATCGACATCGCGTACTCGTTCATGGTGTGCCCGCACGGGTACGTGTTCGAGGGGCGAGGCCTCGGTCGCAGGAACGGGGCGAACGGCAACCCGGCATTGAACGGGGCGCACTACGCGGTGTGCTCGATGGTCGGCACCTCGGGGATCACCTCGCCGACCGACGCGATGCTCGACGGCCTGGTGGACGCCATCGAGTACTGCCGGGCGCAGGGCGGCGCCGGCGGCGAGGTCCGCGGCCACAAGGACGGCTATCCGACGTCGTGCCCCGGCGACGAGCTGTATGCCTGGGTGCAGCGCGGCGCGCCCCGGCCCGGCGGCGGGGGCGGCGACGGGACGCCCGACCCCCAGCCGTCGGGGGACAGTGCCGGCGTCTACACCGTGCAGTCCGGCGACACCCTCAGCGCGATCGCCGGGTGCTTCGAGACCGGCGTGGCGCAGCTGGTCGCGCTCAACGGCATCGCCAACCCGGACCAGATCCAGGTGGGCCAGCAGCTCCAGATCCCGGCCCCGCAGTTCCCGGGGCGCGAGCACTTCGTACTGGGCGCGCACAGCCCCTACGCGAAGCAGTTGCAGACCTGGCTCCAGGCGGGCGGCTGGGGCCCGCCCTACCGGGTCGGGCCGAGCGAGGACATGGAGCAGCTGGACCTGCGCAAGGTGCAGGCGCTTCAGGAGTACTACGTGGGCGACCTCGGGCCGGCGGACGGGCTGGCCGGACCGCTGACGTGGCTGTACGCCTACCAGACGGCCCACGGGCTTCGGGGTCGATAGGAGTCAACTCGGTCGCGGGGCGGGCGCGTTGAGTGTCCACCCCGAACTAAAAGTTACTGGAGTATTATTATTTGACTCAGGTCTGTTTTGTGCGAGGCTGGTCCTGCCAGCCGGGGACCGCGAACCCCCGGCCCGACGAAGGAGATAGCCCGATGACGAACGAGACCACCCCCGCCGAGGCCCCCGCCGAGGACGGAGCCCGCCGCCCCCGCCGGGCGGTGACCCTGCGCCTGGGCCTGCGGACCCTGGCGGCCGTCGGCCTGGCCGGGGCCGGGTTCATCACCGGCACGCTGGTGATGAGCCGCCCGGCGGCCTCCCCGGCCCCCGGTGCCCAGTCCGCCCAGACCCCGGTGGCGCCGAGCCTGACGGCATCCCCGGCGCAGCTGGGCACCGAGGCCCCGACCGCCCCCGCGCTGCCGACCCCGGCCCCCGCGCTGGCGACCCTGACCCCGGCCATGGAGGCCGCCCCGGCCGCGCTGGCCGTCCCGGTGGCCTCCGAGCTGAGCCCGGCCCCGGCCCTGCCGTCGCAGCCCGGAGAGCAGGGCACCCCGGCCCCCGTCCCGACCGTGACCGTCACGGTCACCCACGTGCAGACCGTCCCGTCGGTCGGGACCCCGTCCCCGACCGGCGGCCCGAGCGCCTGCGTCCCGAACCCGTCCCCGTCCCCGACCGGTGAGGTCAGCCCGACCCCCGGGCCGAACCCGACCCCGACCAGCGCGCCGGTCACCCCCGGACGCCCGACCCCCAGTCACTGACCCCTGACCGGCCCCGCCCCCGGCGGGGCCGGTCAGCCTCCCGCCCGAAAGGACACCGCCCATGCGCGGCACCGCCCTGCTCGTCGGCTCCCTCCTCGCCGGACTGGTGCTCGGAAGCATCAGCGGCGCCGCCGTGGCCCGCAACGCCGACGGCCCCGCCCCGGCCCCGGCCCCGGCCGTCACCATCTCCCAGCCCGCCGACCCGCCCTGCCCCGCCCCGGCCAAGCCCGCCACGGGCTCGCCGCAGCCCTCCCCGGGCCCGACCCCGGTGCCCGCGCCCCGATCCGCGTAGGCACCCCGTAGACCCCCCGGGCCGGGCGACGTGACCACGCACCGTCCCCGGCCCGGGGTCCAACACCGAATCCAGGAGCCAGACCCATGACCGTCAACAAGCGCGTCCTCATCGACCGCATCGCCCCGACGCTCGGAGGCCGGCGACCCGCCGCCCTCGCCGTCGAAGCGGTCCTCGACGTCATCGTGCGCGCCGTCGTCGACGGCGAGCCGGTGTCCGTCACCGGCTTCGGCACCTTCGAGGCCGTCGAGCTCGCGAGCCGGACCGCCCGCAATCCCAAGACCGGCGACACGATGGTCGTGCCGGCCCGTCGAGTCCCCCGCTTCCGCCCCCACTCGCGGTTCCGCGACTTCGCCGACGGCCGCCGGGGCGTGCCGCAGGACGGTAGCGCGATCCGCAAGGACCCCAAGGGCACCCACACCTCGACCGGAGGTGCGGCATGAGCGGCCTCGCGGCGCGGCTGGCAGCACTGCTCGCCCAGTTCCAGCCCGAACCGCCGACCCCGTACATCCTGCAGCGCGACATCGACGTCTCCGGCGTCTCCGGCACGGGAGTGGTCGCGGAGGGGTGCATCTTCTCGTCCGCCGCCGGATCCACAGGCGTTACCCGCTGGCGTGGGGAGCGCGGCTCCACCGTCGCCTGGGACCGCGCCGTCGACGTCGAGCCGATCCACGGCCACGACGGGGCGACCCGCGTCGTCCTCCTGCCGGTGTCGGCCATGTTCGCCGCGCTCGTCTCCATCGCCGAACTCGGGCAGCAGCGAGGGGGCGACGAGCGGGCGCAGGGCTGGAACGAGGCGGTGTGCGCAGTCCAAGGCCTGGTCGAACGGGCGCTGGCGCCGCACCTGGCCGCCGCCGAGGAGCGCGCCGAGCCCAGCTAGATTAACCTGAGATTATTTTATTGACCTAGGTCTACTTTTGGGAGAGGCTGGTCCTGCCAGCCGGGGACCGCGAACCCCCGGCCCGACCTAGGAGAGACCGACGATGGCCTTCAGCAACGGCACCCACCCGCCCCTGGCAGACGGAACGACCGTCGAGTACCTCGGGCGGGTGGAGGACCTGCACCACCGGATGCTCACCACCCGCCGAGGCACGAGCACCTACGACACGTACACCGACGAGAACGGGACGCAGCAGCACCTGTACGACCTGCTCGACGACGGCGAACTGGCGCTGAGCCACGTACACCCCGACGACCTCACGGCCTGGAGCCCGGCGACGGACGGGAACGAGCTGCCGCTCGACTCCTCCTCCCCGCAGCAGGGCTGACGAGCCGCCCGGCGGCAGGGGCCACCCTGCCGCCGGGCCCGCGCCGACCGCCCTCCCCGTCACCAGAGCAGGAGCACACCCGTGACACCGACCAGGGCCGTCTACCACGGCAGCAAGACCGAACTGCACGGCCGCATCTTCACCGTCACCACCAACGAGAACTGCGCCGGCCACCCCGGCGGGCCCTTCGGCGGACTAGACGAGTGCATCGTCCTGCTCGCCCCCGACGGCACCGGCCTCCAGCACGTCCACCCGGACAGCTTCACCACCCTCGCCCCCGACGGCGACCCGATCCACCGCGACGCCCAAGACGGTGACTGGACATGGATCCCCGGCCGGGGCGACGTCCGCTTCGCCTACGCCGAACCCGGCACCAGCCCCTGGACCCTGTGGATCCACTACTACGCCTTCACCGGCCGCTGGATCATCCTGTCCGCGCACGTGCGCCGCGACGACCGCACCGCCACGCGCTCCCGCTACACCTCCCCGCAGGACCTGCTCGCCTGGCACATCCGCGTGTGCCTGGACGACCTCGCCGCCGACCGCAACCACACCATCACCGACGCCTACGAGCGCTGCGCCGACCGCCTCGAGCAGCGCATGCAGGCGCTCGAGCTCGGCCCGCCCGCTGCGCCGCGCGCCAGCCACTCCGCTGCAACCCGATGAGAGGACCCATGCGCGTCTTCATCGCCACCACCTACCGGGACGACGGCCAGACCGTCACCCCGGTGAGCATCGCCCTCCTGCGCGAGGACGGCGCTTCCTACTACGCCATCGACGCCTCGATCGGGCGCGCCGGCCTCGACCCCACCCAGACGGTCGGACCCGGCCTCGCCCACCTGTCGTGGTGCGACGGCCGCCTCGACCGCCGCGACCCGGCTGTTCGCAACCGCGACCGGCTCGCCTGCGAGCTCGGGTGGTTCCTCAAGGACACCGCCAGCCCCGAACTGTGGTCGTGGCGCGGGGACTCCGACCACCTCGTCCTCGGCCGCATGTGTCACCGCCTCGGCGCGCTGCCCCTCGGAGTGCCGGACTGGGTGGGCAGCCTCCGACAGGAGGCCCACCGCCTCGCCCTGCCTCTGGGGGACCTGCCGCGGTGGCCGCGTCGTGACGCCCACCCCATGGAGACGGCCCGCCACTTCCAGCGCATCGCGCGCTGCCTGGACGCCGCAGCCGCCACCGACCCCCGCGAGCTGGACGCCGCGCACCGGGGCGGTGGCCGGTGAACCTCCCCAACCACGTCACCCTGATCGGCAGCCTGCTGCGCGACCCGGACTTCTACGAGGAGCCCGGCACGCACGCCCGGGCGAAGTTCACCCTGCTACAGCGCCCGCAGCTCGCCAATCCCGGCCAGCCACGCGACCCGCAGACCAAACAGCTGACCGTGCGCTGCGTCGTCTGGCGGGACCTCGCGTACAAGACGGCGCAGACACTGCGGGCCAACGACCGCGTCATCGTGGTCGGGCACCTCACCCAGCGCGTGCACCAGCCGCCCGGCGAGAGCGCCGCCCGCCTGCTGGTCGAACTGACCGTCGATGCGATCGGCACCCTGCTGTAGGACCCGAACCCGTGCCCCCGCGTCCGTGCCCGTGCCCTGCCCCGCAGGGCGCGGGCACGCCGCGCTGTTCGCCAGCCCCCGCAGCCCCTGGTAGACATAGACGACCCCCGGCCCCGGCTGGACCACAGCACGAAGGAGAGCACCGATGAGCGGCAAGGAGCCGGCCGCGACGCCGAAGCGCAGCAAGACGCGCCGCACCGCCACGAGCCCCGGCGAACAACTCGCCGCCGTCGTCCAGGACCTCCAGGCCGCGCTGGAGGCCGTCAAGGACGCAGGCCTGGAGCCGATGGCGCTCCTGGAGCAGCTGCGAGACCCGCTCACGGTGATCGACGACACCGCCACCGCCATGCGCGAGATGCGCCTCGAGGGGGTCCTCGCCGCCTACCCCGACCGGTCCGTGCCGGTCTACCGCATCTCCGACGCCTCCGGGCTGTCCCCCGCCCTCGTCACCCGGTACGCCAAGCAGGCCGGACTGGAGCTGCGCAACCGCCGCGCGAGCAGCTAGCCGCCGGCCAGGGCGCGCAGCTCGGCGAGAAGGTCGCGGCTGCCCTGCCGGGCCAGGTCGGTCTCGAGAGCCTCGTGGGCCGCCTCCTGCATCGCGGCCAGCTCGTCGTCGTCCATGTACTCCCACGGGATGCGGCTGGTGACGACGCCGAGGCGGTACTCGCCCTCGTCTTCGTCCTCGTCCTCGTCTTTGGCGAGCTTGCCGATCTTCCGCAGGACTTCCTCCTTGCGCTGCTGACTCTCCAACACCGTGTCGAGGAAGCCGTCCACGCACCCGTAGCCGGTGACGCGAACAGGCGCGGCGGGACGGGTCCGGGACTCGATGAAGTCGCGCAGCGCCATCCACTTCCACTGGCTGCGCACCGCGTTCCGACCGGCACCCGCGGCGGCGTCGAAAGCGGTGAGGAGCGCGGCCAGCTGCTCCCGGGTCGGCAAGACGCGCCCGGCCAGGATGAGGTGGATCGTGCTCTTCGCCACCCGGTGCCCGGCCGCTTCAGACAGGTCCTGGAGGGCCTTGAGCGTGGGCTGACCTGCCCGGGCCCGCATCTTTCGCAGCCCCAGCGCCAGGTTGTCCAAGGTCCGTCTGGGCTGGTACTTCTCGGTCTTCGGGGCCCGCTCGGAGGCCAGAGGAGCAGCGCGCCCGATGGCCGCCGCCTGCCACAGGTCGCGGATGTCCTGCGCGGCCTGGTGCTGGGCCTTGGTGTCCGCAGGGTCCGCGGCTGCGCGGGCGAACGCGTGGACGGTGTCGAGCCGGGCGAGCCGGTGGCCGGCGGCGGCCTGGCTCAGGGTCGCGGCTCCCCTGGGCGTGCCGAGAGCCTCAGTGCGCGCGGCGAGGCCGGCGTAGGTGAGCTCGCTGGCCTTCTTCATCCGGCGCAGGGCCAGGGCGAGCGCCCGCAGCCGCGGGTTGGTGCCCGCCGGAACGGGGTTGGCGTGGCGACCCAAGGTCAGCGACCCCGTCCGTCGAGCTGGTTGCCGCCCGGGTGCCGGCGGGTGAGCAGCCCGGTCGAGGCGGCGGTCGCGACCACCGTCAGCGCGTCCGGCACTGGCGTTCCGGTCAGTGCCAGGGTGGCGAGCGCCAGGATCAGGACGACCAGGAGCGCGGCCTCGGGGCCGGCCAGGTGGGCGTGGGTGATGAGAGCGGCGGGAGCGGGCAGGGACTTCATGCGGATCTCCTTCTGAGTAGGGGCGTGGAGGGGGCTTTGACGCCCCGTGCGGGGGTGGGCCAACTCGGCGGCGGTGGAGGCCGGTTACACCATGAGTCTCCGTGCTTCGCGAGTTGTTGCGCTACTCCGTTCGGGATGGGGACCCTGTCGACGTCAAGCAGTCGAGGAATGAGCTTCGGTGTGATGACCTGCTGGTTTCCGCGAATTTGATCTGTTTCTGTCCAGGCGTCTCGGTGCCCGTTCGGCGCTGACGGTCGTCGGTGACGTAAGGGTCGAGACGTCGGTTCGGTGCTTTCGGTCGGTGCGGGAACTGCCCGAACTTCGTGCCTCGAAGGGTGTGCCCAAGGGCGCCCGCCCACGAATAGACTGAGGTCAAGAAAGCAGACGGAAGTCAGCTTGGTTGCCAGTCCGGACCGCGAATCCGGGCAGACCTCACAGGAGAACCCCATGCGCGACAGCGACGTCATCACCGGTCGGGCCGACCTCGGCGCCATCGACAACACCACCGGCGAGGCCGCCTTCTACTCCCACCGTCAGCCCGCCTGGCACGGCCTCGGCACCGTCACCGAGGATGCCAAGACCAGCGACGAGGTCCTGCACCTCGCCAAGCTGGACTGGGAGGTCGAGAAGCTGCCGATCCTGCCGATGAACAAGGGCAAGCTCGGCAAGAAGATCCCCAACCGCTTCGCCACTGTCCGCACCGACACCGGCGACTGGGTCGGCGGCCTCGTCGGCAACACCTGGACCCCCATCCAGAACCGCGACGCCTTCACCTTCCTGGACGAGCTGGTCGGCGGCGGCCACGTCACCTACGAGACCGCCGGTGCGCTCGACGGCGGCCGGGTCGTCTTCATGTCCGTCAAGTCCCCGAGCATCACCATCGACCCCGAGGGCGCGGCCGACCGCATCGACCTGTACACCCTGTTCGCCAACAGCCACGACGGCCGCTCCGCCGCCGTCGCCGTCGAGACCCCGGTGCGGGCGGTGTGCACCAACACCCTCGACCTCGCCGTCGATGAGGCCCAGCGCGTGTGGAAGGTCCGCCACACCATCGACGCCCTCGACCGGTTGGAGGAGGCCCGGCGCGCCCTCGGCTTCACCGAGCGCTACGCCGCAGCCCTGGAAGCCGAGGTCACCGTCCTCTACCGGCAGGCGATGACCAACCAGGAGTTCGACAAGCTGATCACCGGGCTGTTCGGTGCCCCGGGCGGCGGCGCCCGCAAGCACATCGTCGCCGCCCACGAGGAGCGCCGGGACCGGCTGCACCACCTGTTCGCCGAGGCCGACACCCAGGACAACATCCGGGGCACCCGCTGGGCCGCCCTCCAGGCCGTCGTGGAGTTCGAGGACTACTTCCGCACCGTCAAGGCCCCCGAGGCCCTGACCGAGCAGGAGCACCGCGCCAACCTCGCGATGACCACCCTGCTGCACGACCAGAAGAACCCGCTCAAGGACACGGCGAAGGCCCTGCTGCTCGCGGCCTAACCCCCGGCGGCCGGGGGCCCGCGAGCCCCCGGTCGACCGCCAGCCGCTCCACATCGCCTCGGCCGCGCCGCCCGCCGGCGCGGCCCCACCTTCCCTGGAACGAGGAACCGCCATGTCCGACAGCAACAACGCGCCCGTCGCCATCGAGGCGGCCGACCCGGCCGACTTCGTGGCCGGTGCGCTCGGGCGCGAACCGGCCGGTCAGATCGCGGTCGTCGAGTTCGGCGACCCCCTGCGGGTTTACCTCGCGGACATCCCGGAGGGCCGGTACGGGTCGGCCCGCTCGTCGGCCTTCGCCCGCGCGTTCATCGGCGACATCGCCGGGATGCCCGCCACTGGCCGCGGGCAGCGCGATGTCGCGCTGCTCATCTACGCCCGCGACGGCCACGGCCTCAAGGATGTCCGCCCCTACAACGCCGTGTGGCTCAACCTCCTGATCGTGTGCGAGCAGCGCGGACTGAACGTCGTCGCGAGCCAGTTCATCATTCCCACCCAGTGGTGGGGTCTTCCGTCCATCGGTGAGACCGGTCCGGGAACGCCCCGCGCTGCCGCGCGGCAGACGGCCGACGGCGGTCCCGCAGTCGGGGCGAAGGGTGTCGCAGACGTGGTGGCCGACGCCGTGCGCGCCTTCGCGCGCGAGCTGGAAGCCGGCCACGAGGCCGCCAAGCGGAGCCTCAAGCCGCTGCTCGCCGCCGTGCTGACCGGTCGTCGTGACGTCGAGGACCTGACCGATCAGGAGGCGGTGCGCCTGCTCCTCGTGGTCCAGAACGGGGACATCCTGTACGCGGCCTCGACGTACTGCGAACCCGAGGAGGTGAAGAGGGCGGCGCCGCTGTGGTCGCGCGTCGCCCGCCTGTGCGTCGACCCTTACCGCCGCATGGCTGCCGCGCCGCTCACCCTGCTGGGCATCGCGCTGCTGCTCGACGGCGACGTGCCGGCGGCCGCAGGCGCGGCATTCCTCGCGCTGGAGGTCAAGCCGGGGGACGAGGAGGCGCAGGTGCTGCTGGGGCTGGTCTTCCGGGCCGAGCTGGAGCAGGTCGTCCGTGCGCCGGTCAGTGTGGCGGAGGCGCTGAGGGCAGCCCTTCGTGAGGATCGCGAGGAGTAGTCGGGGGCTGTGCGTGGCGCCGGGCGCCCGTCCCTGCGGGGGCGGGCACCCGGGCCCGGCTCCGACTGCGCCCCAAGTCGGGGGAGTTGGGGTGTGCCCAACGGGCGCGCCCTCAAATAGACTTAAGTCAAGAAAGAAGGCGGAAGTCTCCTTCTGTTGCCGCTCCGGACCGCGAATCCGGACCAACCCTGATAGGGACCCATGACCCACCAGCCCTACAGCACCGAAGACCACCTGGTCCACCTGCTGCCGCACCTCTTCGGCTTCCACCCCGAGGCCAGCGTGGTCATCGCCGGCATCACCCCGGACAATGAACCGCTCGGAATCCTCCGCACAGACCTGCCCGCCGACCCCGCGCGCTGGCGGCCCGTCGCGCGCGGACTCGTGGACCACTACCAGGAAAGGTCCTCGGCCACCGTGCCGACCCGCAAGCTCGTCGCCTACATCTGCCCCGATCCGGCCGACGCGGACTACGGGCCCCAGTCCCGCCTCGTCCACCAGTCCATCGCCGAGTACCTCCGGGACGCGTGCCACGACCAGGACCTCGACCTCAGCGACACGCTGTACGTCACCCGCACCCACTACTGGCCGATGCTGACGACCGGAGCCAGCGAAGGACGCCCGATCCCTCAACCGCCCGCAGAACTCGACGCCACCGGCTTTCCCCGCAGCGCCGACGTCCTGACATCCCTGAAGCCCGCCACCGGGGCCCGGGCCGCCACCACCACAGCCGCCCTCAACGCCGCCGTACGCGCCATGCACGCCGAGATCCGCTCCGACGGCCACCAGAGCGTCGTGGACAGCGGGATCGCCCTGCTGGTCGACACCATCGCCGACCTCATCCCGGACGCCGAGAAGGCCAAGGCCATCCCCGACACCCTCGCCGCCCGGCTGCTCCTTGTCCTCCAGTACCCCGACGTGGTCAACGCCGGACTCCTGCACTGCGAGGACCACGAGCTGACGGCCGCGCGAAGCCTGTGGCTGGCCCTCGCCCGCCGCTGCCCCGCCTCCTACACCGACCATGCCGCCGCTCCGCTCGGGCTCTACGCCTTCACGACATGGGCAATCGACGACGACGCCCCGGCCCGCCTCGCGTTGCAGGCCGCCGAACGCTGCCTGCCGGACGCCGAACTGACGACGTTCCTGCTGCACATCCTGAACACCGGCTTCACCTTCGACCACATGCGGGAACACCTCCGCGAACTCCGCGCCACCCGGTCCGGCCCCGTCACGGGCTGAGCCGCCCCCGGCAGGGGCCGCGCCGAGCGGCCCCTGACCCACCCCCCCCAGACCAACCGCGAGCGGAGAGAACCCCCTTGACCATCAACACGGTGCCCGTATTCGACGTCCGCAGCCCCGCCCAGGCCGTCGAAGTGCTGCCCTACCTCCTCAGCTACCAGCCCGACGGCCCCGACGGCATGGTGTTCGTCCTCGTCCACGACACCCTGCACGATCGCCCGCTGTTCTGCCAGAAGTTCGATCTGCCCAACGCCAAGGACGACCCGAACGAGGCCGCGCACAGCATGATGCACAGCACGCTGCACCGCCTGGAGAAGCTCGCCACGGGTCCGGCCGCCATCCTCGTGTACCTGTGCGCGCGCCAGCAGGACGCGGGCGACGGCCACGCCGCGATGACCCGGCATCGGACGGTGGCGACCGCGCTCCTACTGTCCGCCGAGACCCACGGCATCGACACCCTCGCCGCCATGTTCGTCACCCCCACCCACTGGTGGGTGTACCACCACGACAACCCCAACTACCGGCACGAGGGCATGCCCGTGGACGGCCCCGACAACCCGGGCGTGGTCACCATGAACGCGCGCGCCGTCGGCATCCCCACACCGCCCAGCCAAGCCGCGATCGCCGCCTCCCTCGAACCCGTCACCGGGAAGGATGCGGCGGCCCAGCGCGCCGCGATCCTGCACGCCGTCGGCGAGCGCGCCGCCCGCGTACAGGCCACCAGCTTCGACGCCGAGACCGAACGGCTCACCGCGATCCTCGACCGGCTGCTGCTCGGCGGAGGAGACGGCACCCCCCTGGAGGACCTCACCCCGAACCAGACGGCAGAACTGATCGTCGCACTGAGCCACCGGCCCCTGAGGGACGTCGCGCTCCAATACATCGAACCGAAGGAACTGCCGCGCGCCCGGGACCTGTGGGCACTGCTCGCCCGCCGCTGCGCCAGCGCCACCACGACCCTCGTCGCCGCACCCCTGACCCTCGCGGCGTTCACCGCCGCCGTCGCCGGAGAAGTCCCGGCCGCGCTCATCGCCCTCGAACGGGCAAGGACCGCCGACCCGCGCTACCTTCTGGCCGGGCTCCTGATGGAAGAACTCGTGATGACGGGCTCCGTGGACAAGATCGCCGACGAGTTCCGGGAGGAGCGCGAAGCCCGCCTTCGCGGCCGAGACAACTGACCGCCCGGTCCGGGGCGGGCGGGCACCGCACGCCCGCCCCGGAGCTCCGCGACGACCAGGAGGACACCGTGAACGACGGCGAAGCGCAGCCCGAGCCCGACGACGACCCGGCGCCGGCCGTCGCCGACCCCGCCACCAGGGAGGTGCGGGTCCTCGCCCGCCTGTGCGACACCTGCATCTACCGCCCGGGCAACCTGATGAACCTCGCCCCCGGCCGCGTGCGGCAACTCGCCACCAGGGCCCTCGCCACCGACGGGCACATCGTCTGCCACTCGACCCTGCCCGCCCTCGCCCCACCCGGCACGAAGGGCGCCATCTGCCGCGGCTTCGCCAACGCCCACGGCAACGCGATCCTCGCGCTGCGCATCGGCGCCGCCTTCGGCCGCATCGTAGAGGTGCCGCCGCCGGCCAAGGCGAGCGGCTGACCGGCATTCGCCAAACGAGCGCCACGCACCTCTCCGCGCCGCCGAGGCCACGGATGGCTGAGCGGTGTGACGGGCTCGGGGCAGGCCCTCACCGGGATAGGAGCCTCGCCCCCGGAGGCCGTGGCGCGCGGGTGGGAACCGCGACCACCCAGGTCCGGACTGAGATGATCAAATCACCTTCCACGCATACGAGTTGGTGTGCCCAAGACGGCCGACGGCCGGGAGGCTGGGGGTGTTGAGCCGATCACCGGCCCGCCACCCCCAGCCCGTCGCAGGAATGCCTGCCCGACCGAAGGCCGTCATGCCGACACCACCGCCGAAACCCACCACCGCCGAGACCGTCGAGGCCGCCCGCGACCGGCACCGCCGAGCCGCCGCCGACACCAACCTCGGCCCCACCGCACGCCGCTACCACCAGCACGCCGCCTGCGGCTACGACTGGGCACTCCAAGCCCACGGCACCCCGAAGGCCGCCCGCCACCTCGGCTACGCCCACGCCTACGCCGAGCAGGCCGCCAACCACGCCCCCGCCACCAGCCGGTGGACGCTCACCCTGCCCGGCCCGTTCTGCGACTGGCTGACCGAAAACGGGCAGCTGCCCGACGACTTCACCGGGGACGCATCCACCGACCGGGTGCTGCTCGCCTACCGCGCCGGCGTCCCGCACCGCATTGACGCCTCCAGCTGGAGCCTGACGATCCCGGCCCACGACCCCGTGGCGATGCTCGAACTCACCCAGATCGCGCGGGGCTTCGCCCAGCACTGCTCGCGCGACAACCCTCACACGCCCGCTCAGGCCCGTGCCGCGGTCGCGCTCACCGACCGCATCGCAGACCTCTCCAAGCGCATGCTGCACGCGACCAACTGACGCCCGGCCGGGCCGCGAACCGGCCCGGACTCGACCCCTCCCAGGACCGCCATGCCGACCTCCCGACCGATCCTCGCGCCGACTGGGCCCACCCCCTACCGGCGCACCGACCCCAGCCGAAGCTTCCAGGCCGCTCTGCTCCGCGAGGTCGAAGCCCAGCAAGGCGTCGCCGCCACCGCCTACGAACTCCTCGCCGCCCACGCCCGGACCCAGTTCCCCGAGGCCGCCGCCATCGAGTTCGAGGAAACCCTCGCCTCCGACCGCATCCACGCCCTGTGGGCTAACCCCCGCGATCACCGGTACCCGACCCCGCCGCTGCTGTGGCGCCGCGCCCCCGCGCTGACCGCCACACCGTCCTGGCTGACGAAGGCGGACCGCCTGTTGCCCGCCGTGCTGCTCGGGGCGCACCTGCCGGTCATCAAGCTCGCAGGCCACCGTCCGGGCCGTCTTCTCCTCAAAAGACTTCTGAGCCAGGCCGCCCAGCAGGCCAAGATCACCGGTTGCCTAGACTAGCCTGATGCCCCGCCTTGAGATCAGCGTACGCACCATGCCGAAGGCGGTGGCTGTCGCCACCGTGGCTCTGCTCCTCGCCACGACTGCGGCATGCGGGCCCGGCGGGTCCGACACGGCCTCGTCCCCGGCGCCGGTCTCCTCCATCGAGCCGGCGACTTCGGCCTTGCCACCCACACTGCCGCCGCCGACCTCGCCGACCTCGCCGACCGCGTCGGCCCTGCCCGTGCCGGTCCCGCCGCCCGTACCGAGGACGGCGACAGCCAAGCCGACTCCGCCCGCGATGGTCGCCTCGCCGACCAAGCGTGCCGGAACCGGGACGGCGGCCGGAACCGGTACCACGGGCAGCGACTCTCCCGGACGGCACGACGGGAGCAACTACGACAACCTCTCGCCCGCCGGGCGGGAGGCGCACGACACCGAGAACTGCGCCCAGACGGCGGGGAAGAAGAAGGGCAGCTGCAACGAGCCGCACCGTAAGTGTCGGGAAGCCGGCGCCACCGTGACGTCCTCGGCGGGCGTGGCCCTGACGTGCCGGACCTACGCCAAGGACGGCCGGCTCCACTGGCTCGCCGCCGGTGAGTGATCCGAAGCCCGCACGGTCCCAGGGTAGTTGGCGGGCCGCGTGGACCGGACCCAGCGCCATGCAGCACGCGATACAGGTAGCGTGTACCGCATGACGGGCCAGGATGCGCGGCAGCGGGTGGAAGAGGCACTTCGAAGCTGGGCGCGACACCAGGGCGAGACCGAGGTCGAGCGGGACCCGCTGATCCTCCCGGCCCGAGTGGCGAAGGCGAAGGTCGACCGGGCCTCCCGCACCTCCACCGACCGTGTCCTCGGTCTGGTCCTGCAGGGTGTGCGCACGCAGGAGATCGCAGGCCTGAAGGCCGCGGACGCCGGCGGCGAAGCCGTCGAACTGGATCCGGGCAAGGCCCGCCGCCGGGAGCTGCCGATGCCCGACGAGGCTGCGCGACGGCTTGCGGACATGCTCCGCGCGACCGGTGCGACCCGCCCTGTGTTCCCCGCCGGTCCCCGGCCTCGGCCTGACCTCCCAGCCCTCCCCGCAACACACCTCGCGCACGAGACCGACGCGGGGCGACGCCTGGGCAGACCGACCCCCATCGAGGCGCGCCCAGTGAACTCCGCTGATCTCCAGGCCCGTCAGGCAGACCCGGCCCGCTACCACCAACCGTAGGCCCGGCGCGCCGAGCCGCTGCTCGGCCCGGTTGCCGCCTGCCCGGTCGCGAGCGTGGTGCCGTTTGGGCCCTGGGTGGTGGATGCGGACCTGCGCGTGCCACGTCGAGGGCGTCCAGCGCCGGGGCGCGGTACGCCGGCAGGCCGAGCGGAAGCCGATTCCGGCCTCACGCCAGCGTAGGACCCTGCGCCGTTCCATCTCGGAGATCGGCGATCCCGGAGGTCAACGCCGACCGGGCTGGGAGGCAGCAGCCCTCCGTCGTGCGACCGGTATGCCGCCTGTACGACTCGATCTTCTGGTCGTCCGACCCGGCCCCGGAGGGCTCGCCGAACACCACGGCTACCTGGTCGCCTGGAGTACCCGACCTGAACTGACAGACATGTCCTGGGCGTAGTGGACGATCCACCTGCCCGACGGGCGCCCCATGCAGCTGGCCAGGCACTGGAGGGGAGCGGAGTGTGTGGGAGCGTACTGATGGCCCGGGCCTTCGGCGGCGGTGTGCCGAGTTGGCGGGAAGCGCGAAGTTCTCTTGACCGCGGCCGAGTTGGTGCGAAGCGTCGCGGCCCGTGAACACGGGTCGGCCCGGGGCTGTACCGCGCGCCTCGCCTCGTAGCGGGCGGGGGATGCGACCAGCGGCCGGCATCGGGAAGCCCTGTGCCGCCGAAGGTCGAGCGGGCTATCGGGCCGATCCGCGTCCTCTGTCACGCCAGAAATCTGTGAGCCATTCCCGGCGCCATATGGAATGAGTCAGACCAGACGATGATCATTATTAATTAATTCTCGCTTCAATGTCACCCAATTGGGGAGTGGCGCCGTTCGATTTTTAGGCGCAATGATTCATTTCGCTCGCCCGGGGCAAATTGCACGTGGGATTGCATGGGCTGCTGGCCTGTGGATTTCCTGAAAAGTATGACCAGATGGTCGGGTGGGCTCCGTTCGCACAAGAGGAGGCTGGCTATGGGTGACAGTGAGAGCTACCGCAACGGGATGCCGGCGAGCGGCATCGAATCCCCCCATCCGTGGCGGAAGAGCCGGCGGAGCCAGGAGGAGGGGCTCTGTGTGGAGATGCGGCGGTTGGCGGACGGGCGTACGGCCGTGCGCAACAGCGCAGACCCGGACGGGCCGGCCCTGATCTTCCTCGCCTCCGAGATCGATGCGTGGGTCGACGGGGCGAAGGAGGGCGAGTTCGACGGGCCCGCGGCCTGATCCAATAGGGTTTCCCGCTTAAAGGGCACCCCGACATGACGACAGGGCCTCCCGTGTGGAAAGCTGAGCGTAGTCTGCTCAGTTTTCCGCGAGGGGGGCCCTGTGGCCGCTAGCTTGTTTGATGGCGGGCATCCGAACGCCGGTCCGAATTCCCTGTCCGACAAACAGGACCAGTCGGAATGGAGCATTCCCGCCGCTCAGCTCGGTGTCGAGTTGAGGGCCTTGCGCGGCTCCCGGACGCAGGGGTGGGTCGCGTCACGCACCCACATGTCGGTATCCAAGATCAGCCGCATCGAAGGCGGTCAACGTCGCCTTAACGACCCCGGTGACATCGCGAAGATCCTCAACGTCCTCGAGTTCCGGCGAGGACCGGAGCACGCACGGCTGATGGAGCTTGCGCACGCGGCCTCGATAAGGAGCCAACCAGGGTTCCACCGGGACGCCGAGCCGGAGGCGCTGCGCCGCCTGTCCGGGATGGTGAGCCGCGCGACGCTGATGATCTCCATGGACGCCCACGTCGTCCCCGGCCTGCTGCAGACCGAGCCGTACATGGTGGCCGTCACGAAAGCCACACTGGTGCGCAGTCGGCAGCACCGGGTCGCGCAGATCGTAGACGCGCGCCTGGAACGGCAGCGCGACTTCCGTGCGGCCGGCGTGCGGGCGGTGTTCTTCACGCACCAGTCCGCCCTCTACCGGGCGGTGGGCAGTCACGAGGTCATGATGCGGCAGATGGAGATACTGACGGAGTGGACCGAGACGGCCGGTGTCGGCGTGCGCATCATCCCGATCGAGCTGCCGTTGGCGTTCCAGCTCACCAACGTGACCAGGCTGGTCTTCGACACCCCGGGGGCCGTGCCCGAACTGATCTACGTCGAGCAGGGCCCGCAGAGCAGCTACTACTACTACCCGGACCGGAAGGACAGCTCGGCGGAGTTCGAGGACTACAAGGAAGTCCTGGACGACCTGCTTCTTCGCGCACCGGGCCGGGAGAAGAGCCGCGAGCTGATCCGGGACGCGATCGAGTGGCACCGTGAACGGCTCTAGCCCAGCACGCCGGTAGGACGGGGCAGCCAGTGCGGGGACGGCGGGTGTACCGGCACCGGCACCGGGTCAGCGGATGCGCGCGAGACCGCCGTACTCGATCCATTCGTCGCTGCGCTGTCGCGGGTAGACGTCCCGGTCGGGGCGCCAGTTCGTCACGTTGACCAGTCCCGGCTCCTCCACGTCGAGCCGGTCGATCTCGAAGAAGGCCTGCACCTCGGCTTCGGTGCGCACGCGGCCCCAGCGGCCGCCGGTGCCGTCGAGCATGAGCCGGGTGACATCCTCGCGGATCCTCGGGTCCTGGCTGACCAGTTGGCACACCACGATGACGCTTCCGGCGGGCAGGGCCTCGACGGTCCTCCGGATCATGCCGAAGGGGTCATCCTCGTCCTTGAGGCAGTGTGCGACCGACACGAACAGGGCGGCGGTCGGCTTGCTGAGGTCGATCAGGTCACCGAACCGCTCGTGGCCGAAGATCGCGGGGGTGTCCGTCATGTCCGCGCCGACCACCGCGACCCGCGGGTTCTCGTCCAGCAGGGCGCGGCCGTACGCCAGGACCATGGGGTCGTTGTCGACGTACACCACACGGCAGTCCCGGTGAACCCGCTGCGCGACCTGGTGGACGTTGTCCTGGGTCGGTAGGCCGGAGCCGTGGTCGATGAACTGCCGGATCCCGTACTGGCGGGCGATGACCTCCACGACCCTGCGCAGGAACGCGCGGTTGTTCAGCGCCAGCTCCTTCGTGCTCGGCGCGATCTCCAACAGCCTTGCGACAGCGGCGTGATCGGAAGGGTAGTTGAGACGCCCGCCCAGGAGGTGGTCGTACATCCTGGCCGCGGTCGGCCTGCTCACGTCGATCTCGTCCGGTAATGATCCGTTCACGCGTTCCCCCTTCGCGTTGCCATAAGGCGCGAATTCCGAAACAACTATGACGGATCGTCATGCTATCGACGGGCATGCCGATATGGCACCACTCACATGGGTGATGTGTGGCGCGATGTGGCGAAACCTGGCGCGGGCACGTGTGACCAACCGCGCCCGCGCACCCCTCCAGGCGTAGGACGCCGGGGCCGCGCGGGCCCAGAGGGGTGAGCGGTCGGTGCTAGTCCGGTGAGGCCCTCCTCTTCTCGGCGAGCAGGCGTCGTGCGGTCATCAGGTCGACGTGCAGCTCCGGCTCGTCCAGTCCCATCAGCTCCGCTGCGGCGCCCGTCGGCATGCCGAGCCGCTCGTGCAGCAGCGCGGCATCGGCCGCGCGTGCCGGCAGCACGCGGTGCAGATCGTCGAGGTCCGGGGCGGGGGACCTCGCCAGGGCGTCGGTGATGGCTTCGCGAAGGACGCGCCAGGCGAAGGCGGCCGGATCCCCCGCCAGCACGGTGCTCCAGTTCAACTCTGTGCGCCGCAGGGCGCGGGCGACCGCGCGGCGGCTGAGATCGCCATCGCCCAGCCGGGCGCGGGCGTACTGCTCGTAGGGGCGGAGGCGCAGCTGGACGAACGCCGCGTATCCGAGGGTGAGGACGGTCCTGCGTGGTGGCACCGCGGCTCCTCCGGCGTCAACTCGGCACGGCAGAAGGGCAAATACGGGTGAAGACGCATCGAAGCGCGGCCGGTGCGCCGGAAGTCCCGGCGCACCGGCCGCTCGCAGGGGTTCGCGCTGGCGTCCGGCCCGCTAGGCGGACCTCAGCACACTCGGTCAGTGAAGGCCGAGCAGCGATCCGCTGACCTGCGTGTCTTGCGACATCCGCAGCAGCGCCAGGATCAGCGCGGCCCGCTCCCATCCGATGGGCCCGTCGGTGGTCACCGCCCAGGCCAACACGGGGATCGTCAACAGCGCGTTCAAGCGCACGGTGAAGACCGCAGCGAGCAGTCGGGGTCCCACGGCGGGCCGCACGGCCCTGCTAGCGTGGGGCGCCATCGAGAGGATCATCGCTCGATCCCAGACGGGTCGGTCAAGCATGGCGAGCACTCCTGGTTGATCGGCCTTCTCGCCCTGGTCGGTGGTAACGACACCGGCCAGGGCAACCCCACAGCGGGTTGCGGCCTCGGTACTCAAAGCTACTCCTCCGATCGCGGCGGAAGCCGTCGAAGAGGTGTCCGTGCAAACGCGGGCAAGAATCCCCCAGGCATGCCTGTTTGGGTGCAGGGGCCGCCGGCCGCCAGGTACGAACGCTCCCGCCGGATTGGCGGATCGGCTCACTGGCCGCGGTTGTCGATCGAGGCCTTCTGTGTGGGCGCCCGCCACCCTCCACCACCGGGACGAGGGTTCCGGAGCGGGTCGGCCACGACCTCTCCTGCTGTCCCTCGCGGCTTCTACGAGGGGCGGTCCCCAGGCGGTGCGGCGGGTAGGACTGCATGCCGGACAGGTTGCCGATCAACATGGTGCTCGACGAGACGCTACCGCGCCGGCGCCCGCCAAGGCCGGTGACGACCTGGCGCGCGATCTCCGCCGTGATCGCTGCCAGTTGAGCCCCGGCGAGGCTCCTGATTCCTCCCTTGCTCGCACTCGCCACCTTCCTCGCGGCCCTCGGGCCGTGCAGCCGCCGAAGGCGTGCGCTGCAGAGGGAAGCCCTCAGCGCGGACGTCCAGCCGATGGTCCGGCTCCCAAGCCGCGCCCAGTATCATGACCGCCATGGACACCAGGCTGGCGACGGAGCTACCCGGCATCACCGCCGAGTCCTTCCGTCTGCACGGCCGCCTCCAGCCTCCCCCCGCGCAGATCCCGGTCGCCCCCGTCCAGGCGGGCATCTTTACCCCTCGCGATGGCATCCGCTTCCACGGCTCCTCCCTCGGGCCCGAGTTCCACAATCCCCGCCTCCCGCTGCAGCGCGGCAACAGCCGCGTCGAGGCGATGCTTCTCGAGCACCTAGACACAACATACGACTTCGTGATGTCGTCCGACCCCGGCCTTGCGGCCGACGTCGTCTATGACATCTACGACGCATTGGAGCGGTCGAACCGTACGGTCTGTTTCGTCCAGGCGAAGCGGCTGCAGGGGCATCGGGAGGAGCGCGGCAGCAGTCCGGGGACATTCCTGACGACGCTGATCGAGACCGCTGTCGGTGCCCGCCCTTCGGTGACCGTCCCCCCGGTGGAGGCCGAGCCTGACGGCCTGCCGCAGTCGGCAGGCCGGCTCCACCGGTACTCGGCCAGTCAGTTCATCCAGCGGATGGCGCGCCTTGAGTCCGGGTTCCTCCTGCGGCGGCAGTTCGCCAAGGTGCGGCCGCAGGAGGCGCAGGCTCCGATCCCGCCCGGTGGCCCTGAGATCGAGCCGCTCGCCGTCGCTTGCGGGATCACGCGGCTGACCGTGCCGCTCGCCCCAAGGGCCCCGGGCCTTTCCGGCCCGACGACCGCCGAGGCACACCCGCGCGCGCTCAACCGCGTCCCGGCCCTCGCCGCCTAGCGGATTCACCGGTCCGCGCCCCGCCGCCCCTTGTGGCGCCTGGTCGCTGTCAAGACTCGACAAGTCGACTCCCGTGAACACTAGTTGCGATGAACCTCCGCAAGGGAGCATCCATGTCCGACAAGGACACCACCTCGGGCGACTCCATGCTCGCCCACTTCGGTCACAATGAAGGAAGCCTGGCCGAACGCCTCATCGTCGGCATCACCGTGAGCTCCGCCCAGGCCGTTGCCCGCTGGCTGTGGAAGCTGTGGCGGAACCGCTCCGCCGGCCAGCCGTCGCGGCGAACCGGACGGCCCCTGAACATCCGTCCGGTCGACACCCGGCCGACCGGCAAGCAGGGCCCGCGCCGGAAGCGCAAGAAGCGCCGCTAGTGACCAGGAGGCCCGGCACCGTCGTGGTGCCGGGCCTCGCGGGCAGCGCCTTCGCGTGCTACCGGCCTCGGTAGCACGGTGTCCTCCTCGGTGATCACCTGCCAGAGCGGAGATGCCAATATCTTCGTGGTCGAGGTGGAGGACCGCGAGGCCGGGCACCTGAGCGAGGAGGCCGTCGGCCAGGAGGGTCATGTCGCCCGGCTGGTCGGCTGGCGGTGCCGCTGTTCTTGCCCAGTCGGAAGGCGACCAAGACGGTCGGGGTGAAGACACGGCCGCCGATCTGCCAGTCCCACCAGCACCTGGGCTCGCGGCGGGGGGCGCCCGGATCCAGGTGCCGTACGCGGTGAGCACGCCCTCTCCGAGCAGTGTGTCGGAGGTTGCGGGGGAGCCGAAGGCCAACCGACGGAATCCGGTGACGTCGGACTTCGTGGTGGACTTCGAGACTTCCTTCCCCACAGCGTGGAGATCGCTTCCTGGGCGGCGTGCGCCCGCGCCTCACCGTATGGTGCTCGTGCGGCCGGTCAGTGAACGCTCTGGCTGGCCATGCCTGTTCGAGAGTTCGCCGCTTCGCTGTGTGTCTGCGCAAGTACGGTGTGGTTGTGGCCGCCGTGGGGGCGGCGTCGAGGGAGGGGTGACGTGGGACAGCAGTTGGCGCGGGTGTCGCTGGAGGGCGGGGGTTCGATTCTCGTCGAGGCGGCGGAGGTCGCGGCGGGGCCGGTGAAGGCGGGCCGGGTCGGTGACGCGGTGCGGGAGCTTCCGGCGAGTCTGGGGGCGGCGCTGGAGCCGGTGACGGGTCTGGCGCGTACGGTGCTGCGGCGGTTGCGGGATGCGGGGCCGACCGAGGTGGAGGTGGAGTTCGGGGTCGATCTCGCCACGGAGGCCGGGGTGGTGATCACGAAGACTGCGGCCAACTGCCATCTGACGGTGCGTGTGGTGTGGCGCAAGGGCGAGGCCGACGGTCTGGGGGTGGACGTTTCCGCGGCCGGTGATCCCGTGGCCGACGGCGAGCCGACGGCCTGATCGGATGACCGTGGAACGGGGAGTGCGGGGCGGGGTGGCCGGTGGCGTGCCGGCGGCCATCGCGCAAGTCCGCGACGGGGCCGATCTGGTGGTGGGGACGGGTTTCCTGGTCGCCGAGGACCTGGTGGTGACGTGCGCGCACGTCCTGGCGGACGGCGGCTACGGGCCCGGTTCGATGGTGGCGCTGGTCTTCCCGCACATACCCGGCGCCCCGGCGGTCACCGGCCGGGTGCTGGAGGAGACGTGGCGTGAGCCGCACGAGCAGGACGTCGCGCTGGTGAGGCTGGAGCGCGCGGTGGTGGGGGTGGCGCCGCTGCGCCTGGGCTCGGCGGCGGGCGCGCGGGGGCACCGGGTGCGCTCCTTCGGGTTCCCCGTGCAGGCGCCGCCGGGCGGGCACTTCGGGTTCGCCGCCGCGGGCGGTCTGCTGCCCGCCGCTGACAGCGCCGGCGAGCTGCTGCAGCTCACCGCCGCCAACGACCTCACCACCGGGTTCAGCGGCGGGCCGGTTCTGGACGAGACGACCGGCCTGGTGGTGGGGATGCTCACCGCGATCACCGCCCCGGACCCCCACGACCGGGGCCTGGGCATCGCCTACGCCACCCCGACCGCCGTCCTGCGCGAGGTGTGGCCCGCGCTGGACGAGCACGACGTGTCGCCCTATCGCGCACTGGAACCGTTCGCCGCCGAGCACGCCCGCTGGTTCCACGGCCGCGAGGAAGCGGTGCGCCAGGTCCTGACGGGCCTGGCCGGGGGGCGGCGGGTGGTGCTGCTCCTCGGGCCGTCCGGGGCGGGAAAGTCCTCCCTGGTCCAGGCGGGGGTGCTGCCGGCGTTGGCCGCCGGGCGGCTGCCGGGCAGTGACTGCTGGCGGCCCGTGGTCGTGCGGCCGGGCCCTGCCCTGCCGGCCGCCCTCACACAGGCGGGCCTGCCCGGCGCCGAGGCTGAAGGCACCGGGGCGGACACCACTGCCGGGCCGGACATCGCCGGTGGAGTGGACGCCATCGGCGGGGCGGACGCTGCGGCCCCTGAAACCCGCGTCGTGCTGGTCGTCGACCAGTTCGAGGAACTCCTCGCCCCCTCCGCCGGCCCCGAGGCCCTCCAAGTGCTCGCCCGGATCACCGCCGCGATCCGCTCCGACGCGGCCCTCAGCGTGGTTCTCGTGATGCGCGACGACTTCTACTCCCGCCTGTCCGCGCTGGCCCCGGACCTGCTGGACGCCGCGCTGCGGGCGAGGGGCGTCCTCAACGTCCCCGCCACCCTCACCGCCGCGGACCTGGAGGCGATCGTCACCGGCCCCGCCCGCGACCTGGACACGCACTTCGACCCGGACCTCGCGGAGCGGATCATCGCGGACGTCCTGGCCCTGAATCCTCGCACCGCTGGCGACGCGCCCGTCACCGTCCTGCCCCTGCTCGAAGTCGCCCTCACCCGGCTGTGGGAACGCCGCCTGGACCACGACGGCCGCCTCACCCACGACGCCTACCGCAGCATCGGCGCCGTCACCGGTGCCCTCACCGAGTGGTGCGACACCGCCCTGCGCGAACTCGACGAAGACCAGCGGCACATCGCCCGCAGGATCCTGACAGCACTGGTACGCCCCGCCGACGCCTCCCTGAACATTCCGGCGGCGCGCCAGCAGCTCCCGCTCGGCGAGCTTCGCGAGCTGGCCGCCGCCGACGCCGCCCCCGACACGTTGCGGGCCGTCGACGAGGTCCTGGCGGTCCTCGCCCGGCACCGCATCGTCACCACCGACCGGCTACACGAGGGCACACGGCCCAACGACCCGGAGGGGACCGCGGTGGCCGAACTGGTCCACGACGCGCTCATCCGCGACTGGGACACCCTGCGCGGATGGGTCGAGCAGGACCTCCGCTTCCACGACTGGCTCCACCGTGCCCGCCTCCAGCATGCCCGCTGGCAGGAACACCGCGATCCCCAGGACCTGCCCTCCGGAACCCTCCTCGCGGAAGGCACCGACTGGTCGGAACGCCGCCGGCTGCCGGCCGGCCTCGAGGACTTCCTGCGGGCCGGACGCCACCGCCAGCAGGCCGCCGCCCGACGCAGCCGACGCCTCAACATCGTCCTGGCCACCGCGCTCGCTCTCGCCCTGATCGCCTCGGGGATCGCCTTGTTGCAATGGCAGGCCACGCTCGCCGCCCAACAGACCGCGATCGCCGCCGGCATCGAGATCGCCGCCCAGCAGGGCGCGCAGTCCCGGCTGCTCGCCGCCCAGTCCGCTTCCCTGATCGCCACCGACCCGGATCTGGCCGCCCTCCTCGCGGTCGCCGCTTACCGTGCCAGCCCCACCCCGGAGGCCATCCTCGCCCTCCGCGTCGGCGCGCACCTCCCCTTGCGCCATCGCCTCGATGCCTCCGGGGGCGCGTCGTCCTTGGTGTTCAGCCCGGACGGGCGCACCCTCGCCACCGGCGGCTACGACGGCGTGCGGTTGTGGGACGCGGCCACCGGTAAGCGCACCGCCACCCTCACCGGCAACACCCGTACCGTGCGTTCGGTGGCGTTCAGTCCGGACGGGCGCACCCTGGCCACCGGCGGTGACGACGCCACCGTGCGGTTGTGGGACCCGGCCACCGGCAAGACCACCGCCACCCTCACCGGCCATAGCGGTGCCGTGCGTTCGGTGGCGTTCAGTCCGGACGGGCGCACCCTGGCCACCGGCGGCGAGGACGGCAGCGTGTGGTTGTGGGACGTGGTCACCGGCAAGGGGGCCGCCACCCTCACCGGCCTCAGCAGAATCGGGTTGTCGGTGGTGTTCAGTCCGGACGGGCGCACCCTCGCCGCCGGCGACTACGACGGCGTGCGGCTGTGGGATACCACCACCGGCAAGGCCCTCACCACCCTCGCCACCAACGTCAATTCGGTGGCGTTCAGTCCGGACGGGCGCACCCTCGCCACCGGCGACTACTACGGCAGCGTGCGGCTGTGGGACACCGCTACAGGCGAGACCACCGCCACCCTCACCGGCAAGGTGCAGACGTGGGACCCGGCCAGTGGCAAGATCACGGTCACCCCCGGGGGCCATACCGGTGCCGTGAAGTCGGTGGCGTTCAGTCCGGACGGGCGCACCCTCGCCACCGCTAGCGGCGACGAAGCCGTGCGGCTGTGGGATACCGCTACCGGCAAGCCCGCCGCCTCCCTCCCCGCTGAAGTGGAATGGGTGGCGTTCAGCCCGGACGGGCGCACCCTCGCCACCGGCGGCCACTCTGACAGCACGCGGCTGTGGAATGCGGCCGCCATCAGAACCGTCGCCACCCTCAACCGCAGCAATGACGCGAATTCGGTGGCGTTCAGTCCGGACGGGCGCACCCTCGCCGCCGGCGGCGCGGATGACAGCGTGGGGTTGTGGGATACCACCACCGGCGAGACCATCGCCATCCTCACCGGCCACGTCGGTGCCGTGAAGTCGGTGGCGTTCAGCCCGGACGGGCGCACCCTCGCCACCGGCGGCGACGACGACAGCGCCCGGTTGTGGGACACCACCACCGGTAAGACCACCGCCATCCTCACCGGCCACACCCATACCGTGAATTCGGTGGCGTTCAGCCCGGACGGGCACACCCTCGCCACCGCTAGCAGCGACGAAGCCGTGCGGCTGTGGGGCACGGCCACTGGCAAGACCACCGCCACGCTCACCGGCCACGTCGGTGCCGTGTTGTCGGTGGCGTTCAGCCCGGACGGGCGCACCCTCGCCACCGGCGGAGCCGACCACATCGTGCGGCTGTGGGGCACGGCCACTGGCAAGACCACCGCCACGCTCACCGGCCACGTCGGTGCCGTGTTGTCGGTGGCGTTCAGCCCGGACGGGC
>NZ_JBSFKI010000015.1:0-166728 GCF_053598475.1 Kitasatospora sp. NPDC001119 | reverse complement strand
GCACCCTCGCCACCGGCGGAGCCGACCACATCGTGCAGCTGTGGGACACCACCACCGGCAAAGCCACCGCTACCCTCACCACCAACGTCAATTCGGTGGCGTTCAGCCCGGATGGGCGCACCCTGGCCACCGGCGGTGACGACGCCACCGTGCGGTTGTGGGACACCACCACCGGCAAGACCACCGCCACCCTCACCGACAGCGGATTCGTGTTGTCAGTGGCGTTCAGCCCGGACGGGCACACCCTCGCCAGCGGCGGCAGCAACACCACCACGCGGCTCTGGTTCTACACCGAACCGGACGCCGCGATCAGTGCGATCTGCGCAGCCGTCGCCCGCGACCTCACCTCTGAGGAGAAAGCGGCGTACCTACCCAAATCCTCCAGGCCGGTCTGCCACTCATGAACCTTCAGCCCGACGGCACCCCCGGCTCAGCCTTGCCGGACGTACCACCAGTCCCCGACAGCCGAGCGACCACCCCGCCAACGCACATGAAGCGCTATGTGGCCGGTCAACCCGACATAACGTCGGGCTAACCGGCTACATAACGTTGGTTGACCACCAGGAGGCGAAGGCCTCGCCCAGCTGGGACAAGAGCCCCGGCGCCGCCTCCACGGGCACCTCGGCCAGCACCTCCGCGCCCCCGACGCCGGATCGGCCCGCTCCCGCAGGCCAGTAGCCCCGGATAATGAGCCGTCAGCATGACGACAACCCTTCTCCGCGTACTGACGAAAACGCGGTGGAAGGCGGACTCGACGGAACCAGTGCGGCATGGGGTCTTGGTGTCGCTGGAGCACCGAAGGCGCTACGGCGCAGGCGGGAAATCGCTGGATCACGGCTGTGGAGGACCCATAGCCTGACCGGCCATGACGACCCCTGACGAGATTGACGAGACGGCTGTCCTGCACGCCTTGCTACGTCACTTCGAGCGCGTCGCGCTGCTTGGCGAACGTACCGCCGGTCCATGGCCCGGATGGCGTGTGGAGGCGGGCAGTGCGCTCGCCGGCGATGACGCGAGAACCAACCCGTACCAGCTTTCCCACAGCGCTCACCATGCCCTGGTCGTGGCCGTTGACCACCTAAGAGCCCTGGCGGCTCTCGTGAGCGGCACCGAGAACGCCGGCCACCGCGAGATGCTGCTGCCCACCCACGCTCCGTTCACCCTGCTGCGCGCCGCTCTGGAGAACGCCGCGCGGGCCGTGTGGCTGCTCGGCCCCGCCTCCCGCCGCGAGCGGGTCCACCGCTGCCTGCGAATGCACCTCGCGGACCTGAAGAGCAGCACCGCGAAGATCGAACTGCTAGGCCACACCCTGGAGGGCGGTCAGGAACGCCAGGAACGGATCAAGAGCCTGCTGCGTACGGTCGGCATACCGGAGGGCGAGCTGTCGAACGGGAAGCTCAAAATGCCTGGGTATGGCGGCATCGTGCGCGCGGCCGGCACGCACATTCCCGCCGGAGGGGAACGCGCCGAACTGGTCTGGAGTGCTTGCAGCTCCCTCGCGCATGGCGACCTGCACGGCACCCTCACCGTCCTGGACCGCGAGACGATGGCCACCGACGGTGACGTCAGCTGGATCAGGTTCACCGGTTCGACGAAGGCCGCGTTGGTCATCACCAAAATGGCGATCGACATGACCGAGTCGGCCTTCGCCCTCTACACCACCCGTGCCCGCGCTCCCTTCTAGGATCGGGAGCGCGCAGCTCCTGGACGTCACCGGTCGCGAAGGAATGCTCTTGTAGCCGAGGCGTCGGCGAACTCCCTGGTTTCACACCGCACTTCATGAGTTTCGATGGCGACGGAACGGCTGATCGCCTGGAAGAGGCGTTGGCAGGGCGCGCTCATGTAGTGGGAGGAGTGCTGGGAGGGAGCGCTCCGGCCGGGGGCGGTGTATTGGCTGCTGCTGGTGTCGTCCCGGAGAAGGTATGCCTTGCCGACTTCGACCGTGACGGGAAGACGCGGTTTCCGGAGCCGGTGCGTGCAACGTGGATTGACGAGGACCTGGCCGCCCACTGCGCCTCCGGGCCCGCGTCGGCGACAGTGCGGGCCCGGGGTCGCCAGAGGCTCTGCGCTTCGGCCTCGTCGACGAACTCGTGCGTCCGGCGACGGTAGGGCCTCCGAGATGGCGGTGAGGCGGTTCGGCAGCCAAGGCGTCGGATCGCTCGCTGAGGGCCAGATCGCCGTCCTGGCGTACCAGTCAGACGTCTTCGTGGTCGAGGTGGAGGACCGCGAGGCCGGGCACCTGAGCGAGGAGGCCGTCGGCCAGGAGGGTGATGTTGCCCGGCTGGTCGGCTGGCGGTGTCGCTGTTCTTGCCCAGTCGGAAGGCGACCAAGACGGTCGGGGTGAAGACACGGCCGCCGATCCGCCGGTCCCACCAGCACCTGGGTTTGCGGCGGGGGCACCTGGATCCAGGTGCCGTACGCGGTGAGCACTCCGTCTTCGAGCAGTGTGTCGGAGGTTGCGGGGGAGTCGAAGAGCCGCAGCGGCTGGGCGACGTTGACACCCCTCTGGCCGACCTGGGAGGCGGTCCGCTGGGTCACCAGCGCAAGGCTGTAGAAGGTTGCCGGCACCACACGTCTGCACGCACGACCCCGCCCGGTATCCGGCCGCCCCTACGCCTACCTCGGCGGCCGCGTCCCCGAACCGCCGTTCGGCGCCGCAGCCCTGCGGCCTGTCACGGAGAGCGCCGGCCGATGTCACCGAAGGCCTGGGAGGGCAGCCCGGTGCGCAGAAGGTCGAAGGCGTCCAGAACACTGCCGCCGGCCGCAGGGTCGGGCCACCGGTCCGGGTCGACCACAGGGACACCGAAGTACGTCTGGCCCCATCCGTCCTTCCACGTCGGGTCGACGACCGTACCGTCGGTGCTCGCACACCAGGCATGCGCGAGCGGTACCACGCTGTCGCCCCCGACACCGGCGGCGGCGAAGCCCTCGACGTAGACCAGACCCGGGCGTCGCCGGGCGGTGGTGGATGCGTTGCCGTAGCAGAGCTTCTCGGTCATGGGCGCGATGCCGATGGGCAGGGCGGCCGGTTCGAAGAAGCGACCGTGCTGGAGAAGAAGATGGTACGCAGAGCGGTATGCCCAGCCCGCGGTGCCTGGGGCAGAGTGCTCGTACAGCTCGGCGTGGATACGGATGTAGCCGAGAAGGTCGGCTTCGGCTGTCGTGAGTTCCGGTGGCGTGGTCATGCCTGTTCTCCGTCGTCCGCAATCCGTGCCGCAGCCCGGGAACGGACCGGACGTGACGTGCCTGGATTCCAGGCCACGGTGAATCGTGGCGGGGTCGCGATTTGCCCTTCACGCCAGGGAGATCGTATGCCCGTGGTGGTCATCGGCCGTCCCCGTTGCCAGGAGTGTCGATAGAGCGGGTCAGTTCCATTCGAGCGCTGTTCGGCTCCCAGGTGATGGTATAGCCGTGGATCGGGGCTTTCTCCGCCGCCCATCGGAAGTGCTCCAGCACGTCGGGGTTGTCTTCCATATGACGTCTCGTGAGGGTGTAGCCGCCTTGGACCTGATATTCCACATCGATCCGGTGGGCGGCCTTGACGGGCAGGTTGCCGGTGCGGCCGCCGACGGCACGGAAGGTGAAGCCCGCCTGGTCGTCGCCGCCGACGGCCAGTCCCATCTCGCGGAACAAGCGCTGGGCCTGAACGAGCGTGATCTTCTGCGGCGATCCTCCGTTCGCTGCCGGCTTTCGGGAGGCGGCACGAGGAGAGTCGGTTGCCGGCCGGGCAGGTGCCGCGGGCTCCGGGCAGGGGAGGGGCCCGCCCGCCTCCCGGGCCAGGGCAGCCATCGTGTCGATGGGGTAGTCGGGGTGCTCGGCCCACTTCTGGGCCTGCTCCATCAGGTGTCGGACGTGCTTGGCGGCCAGGTCGACCCGCCCGGCGGCGATCGCCGTGTCGACGGCGCCGTGTGCGTATGCGGCAGCGCGGAGCAGGGCGCCAGGGTTTGAGCGAAGGCTCTCGGCCATGACGTTGACCTGGTCGAAGGCTCGCTGGTTGATGAAGTCCACAAGCCGGTTCACGTTGTTGCCTGTGGCGGTCGTGACTTCGTCCGGTCCGAAGTCGCCGGAGGGAACCACTTCTGGGGTCACGTGACCAGTCCTCGGGAGAAGTCGTGGGCGCAGAAGGCACGGGGCCATCGAGATCGTAGCCGTCCAGGATCCGGACCCGGGTCGTGTCCCCACCACCTGGTCCTTGTGGGTTCGCGTCTTCACCGAGTCGATGGGCGTCCGCAGGTCCCGGTAACCGGGAAGGCCGCGGTGATGACCCTGCTCGATGGCGGCGAACGGATACCCGGCGCCGTGACGCAGCCAGCCGCGTGCCGGCCCCTTGTGAGGAGCACCGGCCCTCCCGCTGAGGGCCTCGACGGTGTGCCGGCCGTGCTGCCAGACACAGCATCCTTGCCGACGTCATGCACCGGTTCGGGGAATTCGGCCAGGTTGTCGGCATCGAAGTGTGAACTGCCCTGCCAGCGTGGAGGATCCGCGCAGGTGATCCTCCATGAGGGGCCGGTCGAAGCCGGGGCCGGACTCCCCTCAGTCGTCGGCCATGGCGGCACGGGGGTCGCCCTGGAACCCTCAGGGAGTTCCAGCCTCAGGGCGACCCCGCGCGGCCGAGACGGGCCGGTCGAGGAGGTTCCTGCCTACTGCGTGGTTCCCAGGCGGAGGGTGGCGCCGTCGGGCAGCTCGTGGATCTTCTGTGCGATCGGGCCCCTGATCCGCATCGCCTCGCCCGCCTCCCGGACCACGAGGTTCTCGAACGCGAACTCACCGCCGGCGACGAAGAACTGGAGCGGTACAAGACGCTGGTCCGGGGCAAGAGCGCCGTTCTGCTGCTGGAAGGCGTGGGCGAAGGAGGCGACGCCGTTCACGTCCGGGTCGCTCAGCAGCCACGCGGCCCAGTCGTCCAGGCCGGCGCCGAGGTCCTTCACCTCCGCGGTCTCGGGATTGAAGGTGACGACGCGCTCACCGCCGACGATCGCGAACTGGGTGCCGAAAAGGTCCTGACCGAAACAGAAGACGTGATCGGCCAGGCCCTCGTAGGTGCTCTTCCACACCTCGTCCGAGTTCCAGGACAGCAGGTCGGGCCCCAGCCCCTCGTCCCCGGCCCGGAAGACCTGCACGCCGGCGTTGAAGACGAAGAAGCCGTTCATCCGGCCGAGCAGGGCCCCGAGCTCCTGGAGCGGTCCGGTGTCGAAACCGAAGTCGAGGTCGATGGCCGGGCCCATCGGGCCGCGGGCACGGCCGAGCAGCTGGTCCAGTGGACTGTCGGGCATCTTCACTCCGCTGCTCGTGCTTCCGGGCCGATCGCCCTGGTGAGGTAATGATGCCGCACCCGGTCCGTGGCCACGAGGCGCAGGGTGGGCTGGAGGACGGGCGCGTCCGGGATCGCGTCCCACTTCGCGTAGGGCCACCAACGGCTGTGCGCGGCCAGGAGCATGCGCTCGCCGTGCTCGGTCTCGCCGCGCGTGGCGTACCAGCCGGCCATCCACAGACAGATGGCGTACTGCTCGGGTTCCGCGTCCGTCTCGGCCAGGAGCTGGTGGGCCCGGGTGAAGTCGTTGGTCTCGCAGAGCGCCTCCCACACCAGTCGGCCCTGCCGCTGGTCCAGGTCGCGGAAGTCGCGGTCCAGGAGTTCCGCGCCGATGACGCCGTCCCGCGGGAGAACCGGACCGCCCCAGTCGCTGTGGCAGGGAAGAAGACGCTCCGCGCCCTGCCGGGCCAGCTCCCCGGAGGCCCACTCGAAGTCCCTGCGCATGACGCGACCCGCCGGAACATGCTCGGCGCATGCGGTCAGGCGCGGCGCGGCCGGCTTCTGCGCATGGAGCTGGGCGGCGAGCAGGGCCTGCCGGAAGGGAGTGGACTGGTCGCAGAGTTCCCCGCCGAGGGGGCCGTCGCGTTCGATCAACGCCTCCGCCAGGTCGGCGGCCTGCCCGAACTCCCCGGTCCAGAAGAGGATCTGCACAGCGGCGGCTGCGGCCTCCCACACCGGCCCGCGGGCCCCGCCCTTCCTGCCGGCGATCTCCAACAGGGCAGGAAGATCGGCAAGGAAGTTGCCCTCCCTTGCGTTGGAGATAATCTTCTCACTCTTGTTCACAACCACCTCCGATCTTCATCTATTTCACTTTTATCTTTACTCTCGTCCCGTTGGGGAGTCCGCCTAAGGCCTTCCCCATGGTTGAGCCGGAGCCGGTATTATCGGATCCGTTGATGTATTTTACACTAGCCCCTCTCCCTCCCTCCTTGAACATGGCCGGGGGGTACTCGTCACGCTGACCGGAAGGGCTGGTGGGAATTCCGCGAAGCGAATTATCTCGATTGTCGTCACCGCCCGCCCGGTCGATGGTCAGGACGGAGGGAAGCGGCGCGCCAGGGCTGTGCGAGGCGCCGCGCCAGATCTGCCCGTTTTGAGCCTCCGCAATGTGCCTGGCCGATTCCGGATACTTGCCGCTGTCGATCAGGTACTCGACGTCGAAGTCCCCCTTGGCCCCGACGGCCGCGGCGAGCTTGGTCCTGGCGTCGGCCTGGGCCACAAGCCTCGCCTTGCCTCCCTTGCCGCCTGTACCCGGGTTCTTCGCGATCTTCTCCGCGAGCTCGATGATGCTGCGCTTGTGCGCCTCGTCGGCCGCGGTGACGTTCTTCACGACCTGCTTGGCGCCCGCGCTGGCATGCTCGTACATGCCACTGACCGCGTCGGCCGCCTCCTTGCTGATGGTCCTCCCAATCTTCTTGGCGGCATCTTCGAGTGCCTTTGTGATCGGGTGCCGGCTCATCCGAAGCTCACCGCCGCAGTCGCCGTCGTGAAGGTCCTGGCATGCCCCCGCACGTCATCCGCATGCTTCTTCAGCTTCTCCGCGGTCGCCAGAAGCTTCGCGGGATCGACCCGGAACCCGGTCCCGACATTGCCGGCCGCGCCAGGCCCCGCACCGGCCAGAGCCTTCTTCACCCCCTCGAATACCAACCCCTTCACCGCCTTCTCGACCTGCTTCTGAAGCGGATCCATGGCCTTGGTGATGAGAATGGCGACGACCTCCTCCTCGGCCTCCTTGATCAACTGGTTGACGATCTTCCGCGTCGCCGCGATCGCCGCCGCCTCGGCGACCGAAGCAACGCCAAGGGTCGCGACAGAGGCGATCGTCCCACCCACCGCCTCGGCGGCCAGGATGCCGAGCTCCACGATCACCGCGCCCTTCATCGCCACGATGGCATCCGCAGCCACGTCGAGAGCGGTCGCTGACGCATTGCACACGGCAACGAGTTCGTGCAGGTGATCCTGAGTCATCTTCGACCAGCGCGCGACCAACTGGTTGTACGACTGCGCCTGATAGTGCTGCGCCATCTCCCGCAGGGTGGCAGTTGCCGCCGCGTGCGTGTGGTCGATGTTCGTCGCGAAGCCCCGAACGTGACCGGCGTACTCCCTGACCTTGTCCTCGTTGATCTGGGGCCACGGCACGCCCAGCAAGTCCACGACCCATACCAGTCCACCGGGTAACTCGATGGCCATCGCTCCCCCTCAACGGCGACACGCACACAGAATGATGCCACGCACACGGTGGGCTACGGCTGTTTTCGCCCGGCCGGACACCCAGTCCGCCCACCGCGGAGCCGCAGCCCCCTGCCTCGGCACTTGACCCGAGCCCTTCGCAACACTGACGCTAAGTCAACAGACGTTCAAGAAACGAGACTTGGGGGAGCGTTGGACGAGAAGGTGCTCATCCGCGTGGACGACGCCGACACCACCGCGATCGGCTCCCTACTGGCCTGGCTCCGAGCCGAGCCCACCCTGCGCGGGCGCGTCGAACCGGTCGGGACGGCTCCGCGACCCGGTTCGCTGGGCACCCTCGCGGACGTGCTCACCGTCGCCCTCGGCGCCGGCGGAGTCGCCTCCGGCCTGATCAGCGCCCTGATCGCGTGGATCCGCCGGCAGAGCGGCGACACGGTCGTCCACGTGACACGCTCGGACGGCAGCTCGATCGAGCTGCGGGCGACGGCCGTCCACGGACTCGACCCGGATGCCCTCGCCACCCTCGTCCGCGAGGTCGGAACCTTACTCGCCAGCCCATCCGAGTCGGCCGCCGCCCCATCGGCCGACAACGAGTAACGCCAGGTGGCGACGAGTGACACCGGAGGCCCCCGGATGACACCAGCCGGCCCCCTCGGCCTGCCCCTGAGCCTGCCCGGCACACGGGCCCTGATCATCGGAACCGGCACCCACATCCCCGGATCCGTCCTGCCCGACGTCCCCGCGGCCGCCGGGACCGTCCACGCGATCAGAGAGGAGCTCGTCACCCGCTGCGGCCTTGACCCCGACCACGTGCGCACCGTGATCGACCCCGAAGACCCGCTCGTCCTCGGCGACGCGCTGACGGCCACCGCCGAAGCGGCCGAATCAGTACTCCTCGTGTACTACGTCGGCCACGGCCTGGTCGGGCTGGACGGCGAACTCCACCTGGCGACCCGCACCACCGACCACCTGACCCGCGGCCTGGCCTTCCGGGCCCTTCGCTACTCCGCGCTGCGCGAGGTCCTGGCCTCCTCCCGGGCGCGCTCGATCGTCCTCGTCCTCGACTGCTGCTACTCCGGCCGGGCCGCCCCCGTCGCCGGCGCGGCCAGCCTGTTCGACACCTCCTACCCCGGCGGCGGGTTCACGCTGGCCTCGGCCGCCCCGGAAGAACTCGCACTGGCCCCGGTCGGCGCCCAATACACCGCCTTCAGCGGCGAACTGCTGCGCCTGCTACGGGAAGGCGACCCGACCGGCCCGCCACAGCTGACACTGGGCCACATCCACCGGCACCTGGCCCGGACGCTGCCCAGCCGCGGCTTCCCCAAGCCGTACTGCCACTCCGAGGACCGGGCCGGCGACCTGGTACTGACCACCAACCCGGCCTACACCTCCCCACCGGAGCCGCCACCGCCGACCGGACCGGAGGAGGAGCCCGGCGCCGCTCCCGAACTGGACACCTGTCCATACCGCGGCCTGGCACCCTTCGGCTCACAGGACGCCCGGTTCTTCTTCGGCCGCGAGCAGCTGACCGCCGAACTCGTCGCCCGGGTATCCGCCAAGCTCTCGCTCGACGGCCCGATCGTGCTCGTCGGCCCCTCCGGCGCCGGCAAATCCTCCCTGCTACGCGCCGGCCTGCTGCCCGCACTCGACCGCGGCCTGCCCGGCGCCGAGAACGCCTGGCGCTGGCCCCGCGCGGTACTCACCCCGGGAGAGCACCCGCTCTCCCGGCTCGCCGACGTCCTCGCCGCCCTGCTCCCAGACGACCCGGGCACCCGCCGCGAAGTCCTCCTCGACACCCTGACCACGAGCCCGGAATCGATCGCCGACCTGCCGACGGACGGATCCCGCCTGCTCCTGGTGGTGGACCAGTTCGAGGAATTGTTCACCGCCTGCAAGGACGAGCAGGAACGGGAGGCGTTCATCCGCGCCCTATCCGCCCTCTGCTCACGCACCGAGCGAGGCCACACCCCGCCGGCCGTGATCCTGCTCGGACTGCGCGCCGACTTCTACGGACACTGCGCCGCCTACCCGGCCCTGCACACCGCACTGAAGGCCAGCCAGGTCCTGGTCGGCCCGATGCTCCCGGAGGAACTGCGCGACGCCATCGAGAAGCCCGCCCACCTCGCCGGCCTGCGCGTGGAACAGGGCCTGGTGGACCTCCTCCTCCAGGACCTCCGCACCAGAAGCGACGAACGGCACGACACCGCGACCGCGCTCCCCCTGCTGTCGCACGCCCTGCTGGCCACCTGGCAAAAACGCACCGGCCGAGTCCTCACCCTGACCGGCTACCAGGCATCAGGCGGCATCTGGCACGCCGTCCGACAGACCGCCGAGGACACCTACCAAGCCCTCACCCCCGAGGAGCAGCGGGCCGTCCAGCAGATCCTGCTGCACCTGGTGCACGTCGTCGACGGCGCCGAGGACACCCGCCGCCGCGCCCCGCTGGCCGACCTCGGCCTCGACACCGACCCGGCCGCACCCGCCGCCCTCGACGCACTCATCCGGGCCCGCCTGGTCGTCGTGGACGACGGCCACGCCGAACTCGTCCACGAGGCCGTGCTGCGCGCCTGGAAACGGCTGGCCGACTGGATCCGCGAGGACCGCGCCGGCCTGGTGGTCCGCCAACGCCTCCACGACGCCGCGAAGGCATGGGAGCAGGACGGCCGCGACGAGGGAGCGCTCTACCAGGGCGTACGGCTCGCCGCCGCCCGTCAGTGGATCGAGGAGTCCGCCCAACGGCACGGAACCGTCCCAGCGGCCCGGGAGTTCGTGACGGCGAGCCTGGCCCGACAAACCGCCGAACAGCACACCGCCCGCCGCCGCACCACCCGCCTGCGCGCCCTGGCCGCCACCCTCGCCGTGCTGCTCCTGGTCGCCGTCACCGGCGTGGGCGCAGCCGTCTGGCAGAACCGGGTCGCCAACGAGCAGCGCGACCTCCTGGCCTCCAAGCTCGGCGCCCAGGCAGCCGACCGCCTCCGGACGACCGACCCCACCCTCGCCCTCCAACTCGCCCTCTCCGCCCGCCACATCGCCGACACCCCGGAGGCCCGCAGCAGCGTCTACAACGCCGCGCTCGCCCCGTACTACACGCCGATCGAGGGACACACCGACACCGTCCGGAAGCTCGCCTTCAACGCCGAACGGCACCTGCTGGTCAGCGGCGGCCGCGATCACACCGTCCGGCTCTGGGACCTCTCGGACTCCCGCCGGCCCCGACCCGTGGGTCTGATCGACACCCACGACACCAGCCTCGCCCTGAGCAGCGACGGTCGGCTCCTGGCCACCACGAACTCCGGTGACTCCGTCCAACTATGGGACGTCTCCGACCCCGCCCACCCCGCTGCCGTCGCCACCCTGGCGGACACCCACGGCACCCTGGCCTTCAGCCCGGACAGCCACGCACTGGCAGCCGTCGACAAAGACCGGTCCGAGCTGTGGAACCTCACCGATCCCCGGCATCCGGTCCGGGCGGGTACCGTCCCCCCGGGCACCGATGCGCCGCAGTCCGTCGCGTTCAGCTCGGACGGGCGCCTTCTCGCCATATCCGTCAAAGCGGCTGACGGCAACTACGCGGCCGAGCTGTGGAACGTCGCCGACCTCGCCAACCCCGCGCGGACCGCGGCACTCAACGACAGCCACGCCCTCTCACTGGCCTTCAGCCCGCGCCAGCCGCTGCTAGCGGTCGGTACCAACGGCCGCGGCGTGCTGCTATGGGACACCACCAACCCGGCCAAGCCCGACCCGGTCACCACACCCACTCCGGACTTCATCGCGGATCCGCCCTACTCGACCTACCCCGTGGCGATCGCGACCGGTCAGCTCGTGGGGGCGATCGGGTTCTCCCCGGACGGCCGGACCCTGACCCTCGGGGGCTCCAACGACGACGGCTACCAGCTCGGCCATGCCGAGACCGTCGACATCACCGACCCGCACCAGCCGGCCGTCCTGGCCGACTTCCCCACCCCCGGGGTGCTCACCTCGGTCCAGATCGGCGAACGCGGGTCCCTGATCAGCGCAGGCACCGAACCGGAGATCCGGCACTGGTACCCCTCCATCGACTCCACCCTGCCCAACACCCGCAAGGACGGCGACTACTCGCCGGAGGGCGGCATCCTGGCCTGGGCCACCGACGCCCGCATCCACTACGAGAGCTTCACGCAGAGATACCGGCTGTGGCGGACCACCGGGCCCTACGACCTGCGCCCGGCCGGCACACTAACGGCTCCGAACGTCCTGCTCGTCAACGACCGCACCCTGCTCTCGTACGTCAAGGGCGGTCCGGCACGGCTCTGGGACATCACCGACCCCGACCACCCGGCGCCGGGGAGCACGCTCAACGAGATCGCTGAGGAAGTCCCCCACAGCGGCTTCGGCAATCAGGACTCGCACGTGGCTCTGGCGGACGGGATCCTCGCCCTCAACGGGAGTGACGGGCTGATCCACCTGTGGGACGTCGGCGACCCGAACGCCGCGAAGCAGCTGTCCACCATGCAGTCTCCGCAGCCGCCCGGCCGCCTCCTCCTCGACAAGCGGAAACTGGTGTCCATCGACCAGCGGCAGGACCGCCGGAGCATCGATGTCTGGGACCTCGGCGATCCCAGCCGACCCGTCGCCTCGCCCTCACTCCCGATCAGTGTCGGTGTCGTGTTCGAGAGCAGGAGATCGGACCTGCTCGGCATCGCCACCGGCAGCGAGTCCCAGAACCCGAAGTCCATCCAGCTGTGGAACCTCGCCGACCCCGGTCATCCCGACCACGCCGAACTTCTCAACGGCATCGTGAACGGCATGACGCTCAGCCCCGACGGACGGACCCTGGCGGTGACGACCGACAAGACCATCGACCTGTGGGACGTCTCCGACATTCACCACCCCGTGAAGACCAACGCACTCACCGCCGAACGGCCGGGCGCGATCGGGTTCAGCCCCGACGGCCGTCTGCTCGCCAGCTTTGCCAAGGCGGGTCGACGCACCGATCCCCTCGTCGGCCAGTTCCATCTGTGGCGGGTGGAGGATCCGCGCGCCGCCACCGACGTGGGCACGCTGACCCTCCCCGGTGTGATCGACGCCGCCTCGTTCAGCCCCGACGGGCAGGGGCTCCTCATCGACAAGGCCGGTGACGACAGCGGGGCGAAGGGCCGGGCCTACCTCATCGACCCCGACATCGACCGGGTCACTGCCCGCCTCTGCGACCTGGTCGGCGGCATCATCACCGCCGACCAGTGGCACCGCTACTTCCCCGGCACGCCGTACCGCCCGCCGTGCAGGTGACGGCGGGCGGCGGACCGTCGGACGGGAGCGGGGTGTGGATCCGGGCCAGGTGACGCGGAGCAGGACGGGCAGGGCAGCGGCCACCGTCTCGCGAGTACAAAGACAGCGAGCACCGACCCAGGAATAGATCAGGCCCGCAATGACGCTCTCGTCAGCCGCTGCCGACGTCTGGACCATGGAAGAGCACCGCGGGTTCGCCAATGACCTGGGGCCATTCCAGTTGGTCGCGGCGTTCGCGGCTTCGAACCAGCAGCGCTTGCCCGCGGTGGACTCTCCGAGACCGTCGACACACTGGTCGCGCCCGGAGCACTCACTGCGTACGGCACCTGGATCCGGGTAACCCAGCGCAGGCCCATCGCCTGGGGGGACCCGCAGATCGGCGGCCGCGTCTTCACCCCGACCGTCTCGATCGACTTCCGGCTGGGGAAGAACGCAGACCTCTCGGGCCAGCAGGACGACATGGTCCGCCTGGCCGACGCCCTCCTCGCGCGGGTGCCCGGAGACGCGGTCCTGCACCTCGACTACGAGGACGTCTGGATGGTGCGCCAGGACGGCCAACTGAGCCTCAGCGAGAGCTCCGACGTGTGGCCGCCGAACCGCCTCGCCGCCGTTTCGGGGCCCTACCGCCGCCACACGCACGAGTTCGTCTACGAGGACTGACCACCAGCGCCGTCCGGGAATCCGGCCCGGCCCCTCGCCCATCCTGGACACGCCGTCCCCGGCCGGAGGCCCGGGACAGCGGCGCGAGTGTCTCCGGCGAGAGTCGGCAGAGAGGAAGCAGGCAGCGGCCGATCGAGAGGGCGCCCGAGCCTGACCCGACACCGCCGCCGACTTCCTGGCCACCATGGCCAAGGCCGACCTGGCCCTGGCCGACGTCAGCCAGCACGAGGTCGACCGGTGGCTGGCCGGAGGCCGCAGCACCCGCTACGAGGTCCGCGACTTCCTCCTCTGGGCCGCACGCCGCGGCCACAGCCGCGACCTCGCCGTCCCCGCCCGGACCCGTCGTCCTGGACGACGACTCCCACTGGGAGAGCCTCCACCAGTGCTTGACCGACCCGGAACTACCGCCCGACGTCCGCGCCGCCGGGGCCGTCCTCTACCTCTTCGGCCAGGAGGTCACCCGGATCGCCGCCTTGCCGACCGACTCCGTGGCCGAGCGGGCCGGCGAGACCGTCCTTCTCCTGGACCGCGTGCCCATCTACCTGCCCGACCCCCTGGTCCGGCTCCTCGCCGACTTCGCCGACCGGCCGCGACCACCTGGCTGGGCAGCCAACCACCCCAATCCATGGCTCTTCCCCTCCGCCGAACCCGGACGGCACATCACCGGCTCCGCACTCGCGCGACGCCTCACCGCCCACGGCATCCCCAGCCGCCCGGCCCGGGCCGCCGCCCTCGTCCAACTCGCCCAGGACATGCCCCCGGCCGTCCTCGCCCCCATGCTCGGCCTCAACCTCAACACCCTCACCCGATGGCGCTCCTGGGCCGTGACCGACTGGACCGCCTACCTCCAGGCCCGGGCTGCCGCCTGGCCCGCCCACGTCAACGGGACCGGCGGCGCGCCGACCACCGGGTGACGGTACGACGGTCGGCTGTCCCCGGCCGGTAGCCCTTGCCGCATGACCACCTCTGCCTGGTGGCGCCGAGGCGCCACCACCGTTGCCGCACTCACCCTCGTCCTCGCCCCCACAGCCGCGCCAGCAGCGGCAGCCGCAGTACCACCGGCCACCTCCGCAGCCACCGCCCAGCACCGGCAGCTGCCCGAACCGCCTCCGGCCGACCAAGCCCGTACCGAGTTGGACGAACTCGTCGTCGAAGCCCCGCACTCCATGGAGGGGTACTCGCGGGACCGCTTCCCGCACTGGGTCCAGCAGTACGGTACCTGCGACACCCGCGAGGTGGTTCTCGCCCGCGACGGCCAGGACGTCGTCCAGGACGACCAGTGCCGCGCCGTCTCCGGCACTTGGGTGAGCCCTTACGACGACAAGACCTTCACCGACGCCAAGGCCCTCGACATTGATCATCTGGTTCCGTTGGCGGCGAGTTGGCGGGCGGGTGCCGACACCTGGACCACCGACAAGCGCCGCGCCCTCGCCAACGACCTGACCCACTCCCAGCTGGTCGCCGTCTCCGCCGCCAGCAACAGGGCCAAGGCCGACAAGGGACCGGACGCCTGGAGGCCGCCGCTGCGGTCGTACTGGTGCACCTACTCCCGGGCCTGGACCGACATCAAGCACCTCTACGGCCTGACCGTCACCGAGTCCGAGAAGACGGCGCTGGTCGAGATGCTGGACACCTGCGCGTAGCCGGCGGTGAGCCCGCCCGCCCAGAGCCGATGGACAGGCGGGCAGGTTCGGCTGAGTTGGGCTTTCGCCTGCGTGTGCCGGTGCGCGGGCTCTACGGTGTCCGCATCGGCATGATCGCAGGTCAGGTGTTCAAGGGGTGGGTGCGAATGGATGTTCCGCTGGCGGACGCGGTCGCGGCGGTGCGCGACGAGCTGCTGAAGGCGGCGGCCCAGGTCGGAGACGACCCCGGGGTGGTGTTCGCGGTGGGTCCGGTGGAGATGGAGTTCGAGGTCGAGCTGCGCGCCGACGCGAAGGCGAAGGCCGGCTTCAAGCTGTTCGCGGTCGGCGCGGAGACCGAGGCCGGTCTTTCCCGCACCCGCACCCACCGGGTCTCCTTCACCCTCACCCCCAAGCGCCCCGACGGGGGCGACCTCCTGGTCAGCTCCGCGCAGGAGCGCCCGGCGGGGCCCGGCGACACCAGCGGGCGCATCAGCGACTGAGGACCGGGATCGCGGCCGTCGTCCGGTCGCGGCCAGCGGGCGGCATGCAGGGCGGGTTGTAGGGGGCGTGGGTGGAGCGGGTACGTCTTGCCGGGGTGAACGGGCCGGGCGGACGCGGGTCCGGGTACGCGGTCGGCGGACATCTGGTCCTGACCTCCGCCCACGTCACCGGTCCAACCGGCACCAGGGTGACCGTCCTCCACCCGGTCGGCACCGGCACCGCAACCGCACAGGTCGTCTGGGCCGGCACCTCCGGTGGGCGCGACGACGCTGCGTTGGTCCTCGTCGACGACTCCCCTCACTGGCAGCCGCCGACCGCGCCCGTACGGTGGGGGCGGCCAGACACCACACGCCCCGGCGCCCCGTGCGAGACCTGGGGCGTCCCCGACGAGACCTAGCGCCGCGGCCACGTGGTCGAGCGCTCGCACCTGCACAGGAAAGTAAGCCCGGGGCAGTAGCTTCGTCGGCAACCAGTACATCATGGACCTGCGCCCCCGCCACCGAGTGGCCGGCGGTTGGTACCTCACCGATTGCGGGGCTGTCCGGGGCGGCGGTGTTCTGCGACTGCTACCTCACCGGTGTTGTCGCCTACGACCAGACGGACTCCGGCTGCGGGCGTCTCAACGTGCTCCCCGCCTACGTCTTGGACCACGACCCCGCCTTTTGGGCCGCCCTCTCCGCCCACGGTGGCGGCCTGGCGGCCAACGTTGGAGGCAGTGGAGTTCCAGGAAGTTGCCGACCCCACCAGCAACCCCGCCGCCCGGCGCGCCCCGGTGACAACGGCGGCCCTGCTGGCGGCGGGACGCCAGATCGTTCCCTTCCGCAGCCGCGCCCGCGACTACCCCGTAGAGGAAGTCAATAGCGGTGCGGTCCGATCACGGGTCAAGGTGATGAAGACCACTGGCGTTGGAACGCCGCCGAACCGCCGCCCCGGCGAGCCACAGCCATCTGCCTTCCCTGCCAGAGGGGAGCCGCAATGGCCGGATCTGTGATCGGCGGTAGCCGGCCTGCTTTGGCCGCGCCTTTTCGCTATCCGCGTTCGATCCGCGAGGATGACGCGGTGGACTTGAACCTCACTCTGCGCCTTCGTGGCCTCCTGGCCACCTACAAGGGTCTGCGCGATGATTCCGGCCTGACGCCCCAGAAGCGGGGGCAGGCGTTCAACACACTGATCGCCGACGTCCTCAAGGCGTGGGGACACGATGCCCGGCCCAGTGTGATCGGGGTAGGCGGCAGGGACGAGACGGACGTCTTCTTCACGATCGGCCACAACTACATTCTCGAAGCCAAGTGGGAAGCCGACCCCCTCAGCGCGGACCCTCTGACCAAGCTCTCCGAGCGGCTCTCCACCCGCCCCCCAGGTACCCGCGCCATCGTCCTGTCCGCGACCGGCTTCAACTCGAACGCACTGGAGTGGATCAACCGCCACAACGAGCTGCTCCTGATGGACAGCTCCCACATAGAGGCAGCCCTGTGCGGGCTACTCGACCCAGAGGAGCTGCTGCACCGACTCTACGGCGAGACTGCCGCTTCCGGTAACCGGCTGGTCCCCCTGGCCGACATCGTCGTCCCCCGGCACGCCGAACCGGACGTTCCCGTGCTTACGCGGACAGCCACCGCCCCGCCGCCCTGGCCGATCGTCAAGACCAGTGCCGAAGGTGTGGACGCCAGCGTGGAGTTCACCGGAGTCTGGCAGTCCGACCAGCACCCGAGCGGAATCAGCGCTGCTCCCGCCAACCGGCTCCTGATCACGACCAACGCCGGCGTGATTGAACTCCACACCACGACCGGCAAGATCAAGTGGGCCCTGGCGCTGCCCGGCACCGAAGACCGGGCCGTCCGCAGCATCGACGGCTCGGTGACCGTGCTGTGCCGCGGCGCGCTTGTACGCTGGCACCCCAAGACCCGCGACCTTCAGCTCGTGGCCGGCGGCTTCGGCGGCTACGCGACCCTGGAAGCCGGGCGGGACGGCACCCTGTGGGTCTACAACCAGGTCGGGGGACTGGCCGACGGATCGGTCACCATCAACCGCATCGGCGAACGGCCCGGCGACGAGACCCGCCACGACGTCCCGTTTCCCAACGGCATGCGGGCTATCCACCTTGGCGACGAGCGACACTTCCTCAGCGGCACTGGGCGCAGCACCCCCATCGACGTCAGCAAGAACCCGTCCGCCGACAAGGAGGACTGGATCGACTCCGCCGTTCCCGACCCTCGCGCGGCCACCGGCCCAGACGAATACACCATCCTCGCGGCCGGCATCCGCAGCTCCGTCGACGGAAGCCTTCAACGCCTTGACCTCCGGCAGGCACCGGACTGGACCGAACTCCTGACCTTCACCGCCAACCGGGCCACCGACCTCACCATGAAGCGCACGAGCGCCGCTCGAGCTGAGGGCTGGCTGCTGGCCGACGCGTCCGGCAACACCCAGAAGCCCACCCCGGTCCTGGTCAAGCTCACCCTTACGCCCACAAGCCCGAGTTGACCATGCAGCAGGACGAACCCTCCCGACTCAGAGCCAGCACCGGCCCGGCCCGAACCGCTACCCGTCGGACGAGCACCGCTTCCACCTCGCTGGGTCAGTCCTCCCTCTCTCACTCCAAGGGCGCACCAGGGCCTGCGGAGTGAGGGATGACGCTCCATCCGGCGGGGCGATCGAGAGCGGGCCCCGGCGGCCGGACAGAACACCTCGAAGACAGCCCAGCAGGGCGCAGTCAGTGGAAGGGCCAGGGCCGCCGGGAATCCGGCTACGAGCATCAGTGTCGGTGGGTGCCGGTAGCCTCCCCCGAGGGGTCTAACAGGGAGAGGAAAACGGCATGGCCGGACGGCGCTCAGAAGCACGTACGAACGGCTCCATCTACAAGCTCACCGATCCTCGCGACGACAAGATCAGATACATCGGACAGACGGTCAACCCTGTCCACGAGCGGCTGGCCCAGCACCTCGCGAAGCCCACCAACAAGGGCATGAACGCCTGGCTCGGCATCCTCTACGCCAACGGCGAGACGCCCAGGATCTCGGTCCTCGCCACGGTCGACAAGAGCCAGCTCGACGCCGAAGAGCAGCGGCAGATCAGCGAGCACGTAGCGGCCGGCCACCGTCTTCTCAACGCGCCGTACTACCACACCAACGTCTCCGACCTGCGATCCGATTCTGAGCCGGCCAGCATTCTGCTGGACCATCACTGGTCCCCGGGTTGGCGCGCTCGATGGCGAATGCGTCGTGAAGCCCGAGCACAGAGCCGAGCCAGGCGGCGTGATCAAGTCATCGATGAATTCGGCGAACTCTGGGACGGGAAGCTCTTCGAGACCTTGGCCGAGGCTTCCATGAACAAGTCGATCGGCCATGGCGAGTGGTGGTTCCGGTTCCTCGTCCTGGTCCCGCAGGCAACAATCCGCATGGCGTGGCTGGCACTGCGTGTATTGACCAGCGACTCACGAGCCCTACGTCGCGTTCCGTGGCTTGTCCTAGGTATTTGGTACTGCTACAGCAAGTTACGCTTCAGCCTGATGCTGCATGACTTCATCGCACCACTCTTGCCGGTGCAGCAGATGGCTCGATTCTGGGACCGATACCTTTCCTATGGCGCCCATGAATTCCTTTCATCGTGCGTCATCGCCGCCCCAGTCATGGGGTTTGCATTTTCCGCCCTGATGTACACGACGAAGAAGATGGACTTGGAGGCGGAGCGCGACACGGAGAAGAAGGCCGCAGAAGCGGCCACGAGTCAACAACCTCGGAGCGACCTCGACGGGGCGCTGCTCTACGGCGTCCCTCGCCAGTCCTCGATGCGTAGGACCCGCAAAAGGCCCGCAGCGGCAACGAGGCCTCCAACGGGCGCAGAAACTGGCGTGCCCTGACGTCAGCTCGGCAAACAGCGAGCAGCGGGCAGGCCGAGCGATCACATCGCCTGGCCCACCGGCCCGGCGCTCAGTTGGCCTTCAGGCCGTCCAACCGGCCCCGCCGAGACAGCCACCGCAGCCATAGAGTCAGCCCGAGTCCAGATGAAGTGCTCGGTGGTGCCGACATCGTCGGGCGGCGCCCCGCTGAAGAGATGGTAGGCCGCATGAGTCGGTACCGCTCCCTGAGGCGCCGCTCCGGCTCGGTGCTCAGTCCGACGTGTGCTCCACTTCGACCAAGCCGACGTGTTGACCGGAGACCAGCTCCCGCAACTTGGCGCGCGTCTCCGGGTCCGTGGAGTACACGACGGTGCCGATCATTCCTCGTGTCAGCAGCACCTTGTAGGTGTTGCGGATCAGGCGGCTGATGTCGGCGTCGGTGGTGGACTTGCGGAACACGGGGTCCTTGGACGCCGTCCGGTCGGGGATCCACCGGTCGGTGCGCCAGACGAGGTCCGGCCCGAGGATGACGCCGCTCCAGTCGTACTCGAAGCCCTGGGCGGTGTACACGCAGCCGACCTGGCCGAAGCCGGCCGGGTCGGTGGCCCACAGCGCGGCGGGCGGGGCACCGGCGATCGAGCGGTCGCCGTACACGTTCCACGGCCGGGCCCAGTCACCGATGCGCACGTCGAGGGGGAGCGGGTCTCCAGGGGCGACCTTCGTCGTCCACTTCCAGCAGTACCCGGCCGACATCCGGGCACCGTACCCCTCCGCGCGCCGGGCGTCGAGGAACGTCTCCAACTCCTGGGGGCTGTCGACCACCTCCAGGACGACCTTGCCGTCGGGCTCCCAGCCGACCGGGCCGCCGGGCTCGAGGTCCAGGAGTCGCACCACCCAGTTCAGGTAGGCGTCGCTGCCGCCGCAGCGGAACTGGCTGTCCAGCTCGACCACCTGGCAGCCCAGGCCCTTCACGGCGGCGGCCGCCCTGATCTGGGCCACCGTGCCCATCTCGCCCGGCCGGACGACCTGGTGCTCGTCCAGCAGGAAGACAGGAACCCGGGCAGCGTCGATCAATTCTTCGATCTGCGGCTTGCCGGTGCGCTGGGCGGCCCGGGTGTAGCGGTTCGCCGACGTCTCCCGGATCCGGTGCGCCTCATCGCAGATCAGCACGTCCAGCCCGTTGCGCTCGGCGGCCATGAAGCTGTTGAAGTACTTGAACAGGTCCTGGACCTCACGCTTCCGCGCGCCGGCCACCCGACGCATGGTGGTGGTGAACGAGCTGGACCCGGTCGCGTGCAGAGCCGTGACGCCACGCCGGTACAGATCACCCAGGAGGGACAGCGCGATGACGCTCTTCCCGGTCCCCGGGCCGCCCGTGATGACGACGACCTCCTTGTGATCGGACTGCTGCGCCTGGCGGACCGCGCGCAGCACCAACTCGTAGGCGACCCGCTGCTCGTCGAGCAGTACGAACTGCTCGCGCTCGCGGACCTCCTCGGCGGCGACCGCCATCAACTGCTTGGACGGGGCCACCTTGCCCGCGAGCAACTGGTCTGCGGCCTCGGCGCCGGAGACCGGCTCCAGCTTTGATCGGAGGTACTGGATGAACTCCCCGCGGCGCTCGGCGGTGAAGAGCCGGCCGCGCTCGTCCTGCGGCACCTCGTAGAGGCCCTGGACGCCGAACTCCGTCGCGTTGTGAAGGAAAGCCACTCCGGACAGCCGCTCGGGATGGGCGGCGAGTGCGCCGTTGAAGGAGATCAGGTAGTCGCAGTAGCCGCGGACCTGCTCGATCGGGTTCAGCACCGGCCGGGCGTAGGCGTCGACCCGGCAGAGCAGGGGCTCGCCGTCCTCCGGCAGCGCGCTGCTCCACTGCTTGAGCTCGACCACCACGTACGACGGCTCGCCCGTGCCCGGGTGCACGCCGGCGAGTATGACGTCCGCGCGCTTGCTGTTGAGCGGCAGCGAGTATTCAAGGAGTACCTCGACCATGCCGAGCCCGGCGTCCAGCAGAGCGTTGGTCAGGACCGGGATGCTCCGCTCCCAGGAGCGCACCTCGGACGGGCTCGGCTTGTGGCCGTGCTTGTGAACGAACTGGTCGATGAGGCGCACGAACAGTGATCCGGCCAGGCTCTCGGTGGCGACCGCAGACGCGGAGTCGCGGAACAGCAAGACATGCTCCCAGGCAGCACGAAGTGACTCGTGCGGGTGGGGGCATGTCCCTGGAGGGAAGCCCGGCGGGCCGCGCTGATGACTGGCCAAACTTACAACGGGTGGTCTGAGCTCGTACTCGAACGCTAGAGGAAAGGGGCCCAGAGACTTCCTCGTTGCTGTCAGGCATGGATGCGGAGCGCACTGGGGCCCGCTCACCGTCTCTCTGCAGAGCCAGCCACGCGCCTGGCGACACTTGCGGTCGACGCACCAGACCGCATCCTTTGCCGATCGTTCCTCGTGTGCCGCGAAACGGTGTGCGCCGAACCCCGCCGCACCCGGTGATCTAATACCGACCTAGAGGTTCTGACCGTGAGTTCTCGGCGTTGGCGAGCTGCCGCTCGATGCATCCAAGTCGACTACGTCTCGGTTCCGAGACGTGCTTTCTGCTTGAGCGAGACGGAGCTGCGGTTCGGGACCCGCAGTGCCGTCTGCACCTGGGCGATGTGTCCTGCTTCGAGGGCGCCTGGGGCTTCGGGATGTTCCGTGACCTGGGCTGGGTAGCTGATCCCTGCTGGGCGCTAGCAGTGCGATCACTCCTCGGGCCGTCCCTGGGTGACGCGCCGGGCAGAATTCGCTGCCTCCATCGCTCTCAGCCGTGGCTGGTGCTCCGTGGGCGGAAGAGAGCTTCGGAGGTCAACTGGTGATGCCCGGTGCTGTGTCGCCACCTCGAGCCCCCTGGGAGGATCACGGCAGCCAGTCGCCTGAATCTGCCGGATGGTAGCTCAACTCATGTCTCTGAAAAAAGTTCTGATGGTTTATCACTCAAACGAGTGGGGGCTGTCGGTGGGGGCTGCTTCGATGCGAACTGTCCGAGAGGTTCTGCCCAAGGAGGTTTTCATGGAAGCGTTGTACGAGCGGCTGGCCGAGGCGGCGAACGGGCTGTCGACGGACGGTGCGATCCGGCTCGTGGCCCAGTACGAACCGGTGGCCGGCCTGGGGGCGCCCGTGGCGCCGCCGACGGTGAAGCTCAAGGAGAGCGACGGGCCGGGCCAGTTGTTCGAGAACCGGTGGGTCGGCGGGGAACGCACGAGGGTGGTGCTGCTGGATCAGCGGCAGTCGCAGGCGAACCGCTGCGAGACGGCTCTGTTGGAGGCCGTCGACCTGGGGGATGTGGTGGTGCCGCATCTGGCGCTGCATGTGACCGCGGAAGGCCGGGTGCTTCGGATGACGAACTTGGATGCGCCGCACCGTTCCCGTGATGCCTACTTCCGGGACGCGCTGGACGAGTCCGGGGTCAAGTTCGACGAGACGGACACGGGCCGGGCGCTTCGCGATACCGGGACCGGAGATGTGCGCGCCTTCCTGGAGTCGGCGCCGTCGGACCTCGTGTACGGGCTGTGGGACTCGCACCGCAAGCGCCGCGTGCAGCTGAAGGTGCCGCGCACCTACACCTCGGAGCTGGTGGGCCTGGATCCGCTGTCCGGGAAGAGGGCGGCGGGGCGCTTCGACAAGTGGAACTTCCCCGGCGACAACGTGGAGCTGACCGCCGACGGCTGGAGGCCGGTCGAGGGCACCGGGAAGAAGGGCAAGGGGAAGACGCTCAAGGCGTCGGCGGTCGGGCACGGCATGATCCCGCCGGTCGAGGGCATGGGCGGGGTGACGGTCCGCGCGATCGAGCGGAACGCGACGCTGGCCATGGCGGGCCTGCGGGCGCTGCGCTTCGGCGACGCGCCGCAAGAGTACGTGCGGGCAGGCAGGGCCCTGCTGGCGGCCCTGGCGCTGCTGGGGGACCGGCTGGCGTTCGCGGCGCCGGCGGTGCGGCTGCGATCGGGCTGCGACCTGCTGCTGGTGTCGGAGCGGATCGAGTGGGTCGGCCGCGGGCGCGAGGGCGTGGCGGTGACGGAGCCGCTGGAGCTGGACACTGCAGGGCAGGCGCTGGAGCTGTTCGACTTCGCGCGCTCGCGGGCCGAGGAGGCTGGCCTGGTGTGGTCGAAGGAGCCCGTGCGGCTGCGGCCGAACACGCAGGTCCAGCAGGCGATCGAGCGCTCCTTCCGCCTGGAGGGCATCGGCGAGGCGGAAGGCGAGTAGAACGTCATGCCCTTCCACATCTCGGTGGAGCTGCTGGAGCCGCTCTACCAGGCGACCGCCATGGACGGCGAGCAGGCCGAGTGGCCGCCCCACCCGGCCCGCCTGTTCTGCGCACTGGTCGCGCACGCCGACCTCGACGATGCCGCGCACCGGATGGCGCTGACCTGGCTGGAGGCCCAGGATCCGCCCGTGGTCACGGTGCCGGCCAGGCCCTTGGAGGCGGAGCACCCGCGCGCGGCGTGGGTGGTGACCAACATCGTGGACCCGGGAAAGGTGACCCACGGCCTGCTGCCGGGACGCACCGCCGGCGGTGTGCCGCGAGCGTGGGCGCAGAAGACGCTGTCCGGTACGCGGATGGTGTTCAGCTGGGCTGGGGAGCCGGGTGAGGAGCTCGCCCCGGTGCTGAAGGAACTGGCCCGCCGGGTGCCGTACTTCGGGCGATCGACCGGGGCCGGGCTGCTGGATGCCTGGTGCGGCCCCGACGAACCCGGTGACAAGGACGGGTGGCGGCAGAGCTGGAGGCCTGCCGCCAGCGGGGAGTACCCGAAGGAATCGCGGCCGATCCGGATCCCCTACCGCGGCTATCTGGCGTGGCTGGAGGAGGCGTTCGAGGAGCAGCGGCCGTCCTGGAGCCAGGCGGTCACCCACCACTACCTCGACCCCGACCACACCGACCGGGACGAACCGGCAGTGGCGGAGGGTCCGTTCGGTGATCTGCTGACGTTCTCGTTCGCCCCAGGCGTGACGCTGGACCCGCGGTGGACGCTGGAGCTGACCAGCCGGCTGCGGAGCATGGTGATGGGCACCCTGGAGGCGATGGGCCACGACGTCGAGGCGATGACCACGGTCCACGGCCACAAGAACAGCCCGGACGACCCAAGGCCGGTCGCCTACCTCGCGCTGCCGTTCGCCGGCCACCACCACGCCGACGGGATGCTGCGCGGACTCGGCATCGCCCTGCCCCGCGAGATGCCCAGGCAGGACCGCAAGGCCCTGCTCGCGGCCCTCCTTCGAAATGACGGGGGCTTGCGGTGGATCCCGTTCGCGGACGGGGAACCGCTGGACCTGGTACGGGTCAGTCCCGCCGACCACGACCAGTGGCCGCAGACTGTCCAGCCGGGGACGTGGCAGGGGCCATCGACGGCGTGGACCACGGTGCTGCCGATGGTCCTCGACCGCTTCCCCAAGAAGTACGAGGAAGCCGCGTGGGCGGACTCGGTCGCGGCCAGCTGCGCCGCGGCCGGTCTCCCTGAACCTACGCAGGTGCAGGTGAGCCCGCGCGGCGCGCTTGTGCCCGGGGCCCGGGGCGTGGACGGGTTCCCGGTGCGCCGCAAGGACGGGGAGAGGCCGCTGCCGAGCTGCCATGTGCGCCTGACCTTCCCGGTCCCGGTGACGGGGCCGGTGGTGCTGGGCAGCAAGAAGAACTTCGGCCTGGGCCTGTGCCGCCCGGAGCCCGACTTTCAGGAGGACGACCAGTGACGGGCACCGAGCGGCTGCCGGTGATCGAGACGGCCGAGTTCCCTGCCTTCTTCCGGGAGCTCCACCACCACACCCACTGCCCCGGCGGGGCCGAGACCGCGGTGTGCGCCGGGTGCGAGGGCTGGGCGCCGTTCCCGTGGCAGAGCGCCTACCTGAACGCCGTGGCCGAGGGGGCCGACTGGCCCGACCTCGATGTTCCCACCGCGCTGGGCAAGACGACGTTCATCGACATCTGGCTCTTCCTCCTCGCCCAGCAGCACTCTCACCACCGGCACCAGGAACTGGGCCGCGAGTACCGGACGGTGCCGCTGCGGCTGTTTTTCTGCGTTGACCGGCGCTTGGTGGTCGACCAGGCCCACCAGCACTCCACGGAGCTGGCCGCGGCGCTCGCCGAGGCGCCGGCCGGTTCGGTGCGGGCGAAGGTCGCCGCCGCGCTGCGTGACCTCGGCGGCGGCGAGTTGCCGCTGGAGGTGGTGCGGATGCGTGGCGGCACCCGCTGGGAGTCGAACTGGGTGCGCAGCCCGGCCCAGCCGCTGGTGGTGACGTCGACCGTGGACCAGTACGGCAGCCGCCTGCTGTTCCGCGGCTACCACACCTCCCCGCAGCGCGCCCCGATCGACGCCGCCCTGACAGGGCACGACGCTCTCCTCGCTCTGGATGAGGCCCATCTGTCGAAGGCTCTGCTGGCGACCGCCGCCGACACCGCGCTCTACCAGCAGACGGCGGTGCGAGGGGAGTTGGCGGCGCGGGCGCTTCGGGTGGTGAGCCTGTCGGCGACCAGCGCCACCGGCGGCCGGCCCCGCCTGGGCATCGGTGAAGACGACTGCGCCCATCCGATCGCCGGGCGGCGGATCGCGGCCGAGCGCCACGTGACGCTGCTGGACGCCGGCGGCTGGTCGAAGAAGCCCGCAGAGGCGTTCGCCCTCGCGGCCGAGACCGCGCTGGACGCCGTTCTGCCTGTCCTGGGGCTGCCCGCGGTCGCGTTGATCGCCAACACCATCAGCCACGCCCGCGCCGCCCACGAAGCGCTGGCCCGGCGCACCGACGTGGACGTGCTGCTGCTGACCGGCCGCTGCCGGCCCGCGGAGCGCGACCTGCTTGTCACCGGCCCGCTGGCCGAACTCCTCGACGGTGTCAGCCGGGACCGTGAACGCCCCCTCGTCGTGGTCAGCACCCAGACCCTCGAAGTGGGGATCGACTGCACCTTCGGGGCGATGGTCAGCGAATGCGGCGACTGGGCCTCCATCCTCCAGCGCCTCGGGCGCCTCGACCGCCGCGGCGAACTCGGACCCGTGCCCGCGATCCTCGTCCGCGCCCACAAACCCGAGGACCCCGACCGCATCCCCGTCTACGGCCCGGCCGCCGCCCACACCTGGCAGTGGCTCACCCAGCACACCCCCACCCACGACACCCAGGACCCTGCCGAGCTGACCCCCCATCTCCTGGACGGCCTGGTCCTCAACCCCGTTACCCTGCCCCAACTTCTCGACGGCACCGACACCACACCGCTCACCCGCGCCGGCGAACACATCCCCCCGGTCGAGCAGACGCGCCTGGGCGCCTTCGCCCGCACCAGCCCCATCCCCGTCCCCGACGAATCCCCCGCCCCCTTCCTTCACGGCCTCGACACCGGCCAGCCCGAAGTCCAACTCCTGTGGCGCGCCGACCTGCCCACCGACACCACCGACCCCGAGACCCTGGCCGAACACATCCGCACCACCCCCGTCCACCCTGGCGAAACCCTCGCCCTGCCCCTCGCTGCGGTGCGCCGCTTCCTCACTCAACCCCGCGCGACCCCCGACACCAGTGACCTCGAAGGCCCCGACGCCGACACCACACCCGAACCCCGCAACCCACCCACCCGCCTTCGCACCACGGTCCTCCAACGCGAGACCGACGGCACCTGGACTACCCCGCGCCTCATCCAAGACCTGAAGCCCGGCGCCACCCTCGTCCTGCCCACCACCGCTGGCGGCCACGACGCCTACGGCTGGACCGCAGGCCCCGACACCCCCGTCCCCGACCTCGGCGACCACCCCACCGACAACACCCGCACCCCGCTACGCCTCGACCCGGCCGTCCTGGCCAGCACCACCGGCAGCGACCCCGAACAGTTCACCCCGATCATCAAGCAGGCCCACACCGACCTCACCGCAGACCCCGACGACCCGGACGCCTTGAGCACGACCGACGCGGTCCACGCCGCGATCACCCGGCTGCTCGCCGCCCTGCCCACCGACAGCCCGGCAGACGGCCCCGCCCGACACACCCCGGTACTGCGCCGGCGTCTGGAGCCCCTGCTGCAGGTCGCCGAGTGGCGCACCGGACGAGCGGCTGCCGTCGGGGTGGTGCTGATCGATCACGGTGGTCCGGGCCGGATCACCCTCGTCCCGCCCCGGATCACCGACGCCGGCCACTACCGGATCACCGTCGACGACGAGGACCCGGACAGCAGCAGCCTCACCCGCCCCGTCACCCTCAAGCACCACCACCAGACCGTCGGCGAACGCGCCCGCGACTTCGCCCGCGCCGTCGGACTGCCCGACGACCTGGTCGACGCCATCGTGCTGGCGGCCCAGGCCCACGACTGCGGCAAGGACCACCCGCGGTTCCAGTGCATGCTCTGCTCCGGTGACCGCTTGCTCGCCGAATCCCTGCCCGAACCCCTCGCCAAGTCCGGCATGGATCCCACCGACCGCACCGCCCGCCGACGCGCCGCCCGCCTGGCCAACTGGCCCAAGGACCTGCGCCACGAAGCCCTCAGCGCCGCCGCCGTCCACACCTGGCTCGCCACCAACCCCACAGTCGCCCGAGGCCTCGACCACGACCTCGTCACCCACCTTGTCGCCGCCCACCACGGCTACGCCCGCCCGATGCTGCCCGCGTTCGCCGACCCCGAGCCGGTCCTCGTCGAGTGCACCATGCCCGACGACACCACCGTCACCGTCTCCAGCATCGTGATCGGCACCGACTGGAACGGCCCGGACCGCTTCGACGCGCTGAACCGGCGTTACGGCTTCTGGGGCCTGGCCCTCCTCGAGACGGTCCTGCGCCTCGCCGACATCGCCTGCTCCGAAGAAGGCAACTGACGTGCACCAGCTCGAACTCCCCGCGCTCCGCTCCGACGACCCGCTCGGCTTCCTCGCCGCCCTGGGCGTCCTCGAACTCACCACCGCCGTCCTGCCCGCAAAGCCCCGCCTCCACTGGAAGGGCCCGGCCGGAGCAGCCGTCCTCAGCACCGCCCATCCCCTCACCCTCGACACCCTCACCGAGCTTCTCACCAGCCATCTCCCGCCCAAGCCCGCCCAACGGAGCAAGAAGAAGGTCAACGGGGAGGAACCCGAGAACCCGGCAGCCGCTGTCGACCCGCTCCCGCACGCCCCAGGCCTGCTGACCATCCCCCGGGACGACGACCCCACCGCCCGCAACGACGCCCTACGGATGCTTCTCGACGCCAACCACGACCTCCTGCGCCAACTCGCCCGAGCCGAAAGAGAAGACGGCAACCACCTCGCCCGCTGGCTCGCCGCGCTCACCAACAGCATGTGCTTCCAGGAGTTCACGCCCGACAGCAAAACTGGGGGCTCCGGGAACACGGTGGTACGCCGCACCCGCACCACCCCGCTGATCGCCACCAGCGGACGCATGACCCTGGCCATCGTGATGCAGAAAGCCGTCGAAGGATGCCACCAGGATCCCTTGCAGATCCGGTCCGCCCTGACCGGCTGGCGCCGTATCCCCGAATACGCACCGGCCAACCTGGACCACCGCGCCCTCGGCGACGCCCACACCAACCCCGAGGGCGAGGCCTACCAGCGCGGCGCCCCCGGCCCCACCTGGCTCGCCCTCCACGCCCTCGGCGCCTTCCGCCTCACCGCCATCGGCCGAACCGAAGCCGCCACCAGCTGGGACATCGCCGAGGGCGGCGCGCTGCGCTGGCCAGCATGGACACCACCCCTGACCACCACCGCCGTCACCGTCCTGCTCGAACACCCCGCCGTCCGAGCCCCCGAACCCGCCACACCCCGCAATGGCAGAATGCTGACCGACCTCGGCGTCACCGCCCTCTACGCCGCCCCCCGAACAGGCACCTCGAAGTACGCCAGCCCCCTCGGCGCGGGCCGCCCCCTCTGGCCCTGAACCCCACCGTTGATCACCCGCAAGTACCCGAACCTTGACAACTCCACAACGCCAACCCCACCGAGGTCACAGACCGCCCCAACTTCGGAACCACAAGGACGCCACGCACCCCCGGCCCACACCGAAGCAAAATGTTCTAGATAGCCCGAAAAATCACCGCCGCCATTCGGCACACAGACCATTCACCGAATAAACCAGCAGGTCAGATAGCGTTTCTCCGCACCACTTCGGTGCGGCTCCATCGCAGCTCCGTCGAGGCGTTCAAGGACGCCCTCGCCGAGCACGTTTCTCCGCACCACTTCAGTGCGGCTCCATCGCAGCCGCAGTGAGCTGCGCGCGTGGGATCCGCTTCCGCTGTTTCTCCGCACCACCGTGGTGCGGCGCCATCGCAGCACCTCGACCAGCAGCACCAGGTCGTGGAAGACGACGAGTTCCTCCGCACCTCACGGGCTCACGGGTGCGGCAGCATCGCAGCTGGATGTTGGCGCCGGTGGCCGTCGTCTCGGTGCTTGTGCTCCATGCCTCCATGGTGCGGCATCATCACGGCGCTGGATCGTCGCCCACCTCGTCCACCGTCAGACGGATGCCACTGCCCACGTCCTGGTGCGACACCATCGCAGTATGGCGCACTCGTCCACGTCAACTAGGGTGATCGCCGCCCTTCGTCACCATCCCGGTGAGGCACCATCACAGCTCGACGGTCATGTAGTACTTCGGCTCCTGTGCCACGGGCCCTCCGCACCGTCTCGGTACCGCCCCATCGCAGCAACAGCTCCGACTCCTGTTACTACCTGCTGATAGACGTTCCTCCGCACCTCACCGGTGCGGCACCATCGCAGCTTCGACGGCACCCGAATGCGCAACTCCTACGCGCTCGCTCCTCCGCACCCCGCCGGTGCGGCACCATCGCAGCCCGACCGAGCGCCTGGAGAACGGCGAGCGCCACACGGTGCGACTCCATCGCAGCTCCACCGCTTGGACCATGGCCGGGCGCCACGCCGCGCGCCTCCGCACCATCCCGGTGCGGCACCATCGCAGCCAGGCCGGATAATCCTCTAGGTAGTCGGCCGCCCTCGTCGCTCCGCACCATCTGGGTGCGGCACCATTGCAGGTCCTCGATCGCCCACGCCGACCAGTGGTTGGCGACGCCGTTGCTCCGCACCATCCCGCTGCGGCACCGTTGCAGCCCATTAGTTCTGGCTGCCCCGCTGTCCACCGAAGGGTTGGGATTACTCTGCAACCGCCAGGTGTGGCACCATCGCAGCGCCATAGCTCCCTACGTAGCCGCGTCCTGTACGCCGTCCCGCCGTGTCCTTCTGGTGCGGCGCCATCGCAGCTTGTGGACGTGGAGGACGTGAGCGATCTCGCTCACAGTTGCTCCGCACCCGTCTCGGTGCGACACTATCGCAGCGCGGACCATGCGCTCATGGGCTTGGACGCTGGCACGTCCCTCCACATCTTGCTGGTGAGGCACCATCGCAGCGGCGATTATCTCGCCAAGTCCCAGGATGGCTGGGGCCCCGTTGCTCCGCACCATCCCGGGGGAGGCTGAATCTCAGCTGGCACGTCAACCGCCGGCACCGCCGACCCCTCGGCGTCCCTCTGCGCCTCGCTGGTGCAGCTCCATCGCAGCTCTACTTCCCGGTGCCTACCGGAGTCGGTCTTGTGGTTTCTCCGCACCAACCGGCTGCGACACCATCGCAGCATCACCATGGCCGACGAAGGCACCGAGGGCTGGATGCTCTTCCGCACCATCGCGGTGCGGCACTATCACAGCTACGAGGGCCTGGCGTCCGAGACGGTCGAGACGTTGCAACGCTCCGCACCATCGCCGTGCGGTACCACCGCAGCATCGCGTGGGCCGGCGTGGTCAACGGAACCACCACCGCGTCGCTCTGCACAACTTCCGGTGCGGCACCATCGCAGCAACTTCCAGGCACAGCCGATGGTGTCGACTGTCGAGCCGCTGCACACCATCCGGGTGCGGCAGCATCGCAGAATCGGCAAGGGCAGGTCCAGGAATACCCACTCGCCGGTCGCTCCGCACCATCCTGGTGCAGCAGCATTGCAGTCGCGGTGACGTCCGATCTCAGGATCGGTGGACCTGATGGCGTCTCGGCACCACGTCGACGCGACTCTATCGCGGCCACACCCGGGGCTTGGTACCGAACAGCATGATTACCTGCGGCTCTGCGACACCGAGGTGCGGCACTCTCGCAGCAAGGATGCCGGCCTCAACGCCGAGAAGCTCACCGAGTCTCGCCGCACCATCATGGTGCGGCACTATCCCAGTTTGCCTAGCCCGGTGACGATCAGTTCTTCCTGGCCGATTCCTCCGTACCTTGTCGGTGCGGCACCATCGCAGCACCCGGTTCGGGGACTACCTCACCGCGCGGAAGTCCCTCTCCCTCCGCACCATCTCGGTGAGGCCCCATTGCAGGCGCACGCAGGGTCGGGCCGTATCCCTCCAGGACTATGGTCGCTCCGCATCGTCCCGGTGAGGCACCATCGCAGCTCGTCGCGCGGGATCAGGTACACGTGCTCCTGGGGGAAGCCGTTCTGCACTGCCCTGGTGCGGCACCATCGCAGTGCCATGCGCCCAACCAGGTATTGACTGGGGGTACGGGTGTTGCTCTCCGCACTATCCCAGTGCGGCACCATCGCAGCTTGTAAATCAGCGTCCGGCGTCCGGCGACGACCCGGTCGCTCCGCACCACCTTGGTGCGGCTCCATCGCAGCGCGAAGGCGACCCGGAAGCTTGGCGCGTCGGTCGCGTGTCGCTCCGCACCACCCTGGTGCGGCACCATCGCAGCTTCGAAAGCTCGCTGTTCGTCGAACCTCCGGCCGACCGTCACTCCGCATCCCCGGTGCGGCAGCATCGCAGGCTAGTCGTGGTGCACGGCTGCGTAGGCCATGTCCAGGCTCCTCGCACCTCGCCGGTGCGGCACCATCGCAGCGCGCCATTGCTGAGCGGGAGCACCTGCAGGATGACCGCTAAACTCCGCACCTTCCCGGTGCGGCACCATGACAGCGTTCCGGTGCCCATCTTCTGCGTCGACCCGATCAGTGCTCTGTCCGCACCGTCCCTGGCGCGGCACCATCGCAGCGCCTGGCTCGACCGACCGGCGACGCTCCGGAGTTCGTCACTCCACGTCGTCCCGGTGCGGCACCATCGCAGCACACGGTCGAGGAACTGTTCAACCTGGCCTGGGCTGGTCCCTCCGCACCACCTCGGTGCGGCATCATCGCAGCGACAGCATTAGCGGGGTGACGGCGAGCATCCCGGCGTTCCTCCGCACCATCCCGATGCGGCACCATCGCAGCATCCAGTGCTGGAAGCAGCGAACCGCCAGGACGGCAATGTCCCTCCGCACCTTGCTGGTGCGACACCATCGCAGCTCGTCACCTAGATCCGTTAGGTGTAGCCACTGGACAGCCTCTCCGTACCCTCCCGGTGCGGCACCATCGCACTGCGGTGCTCGGCGACAAGCAGTGCGCGACCTCGTAGTGGCTCCGCATCACCCCGGTGCGGCACCATCGCAGTCAGGCCGGCACGTTCGTGCCGCTGGGAACGACAACTATCCCTCCGCGCCGTCCTGGGCGCGGTACCACCGCAATCCGGGCCGTGCCATTCGGGTGTCTCCTCACCTCAACCGTCACTCCGCATCGACCCCGTGAGACGCCATCGCAGCGACACCGGCTGGCCCACCGTCGTCACCAGCAACCTGCCGCTCTGCACCATCTTGGTGCGGCACTATCGCAGCACGGTTCCGGCGCCGCTGGACAGGCCTCTTGACCGCCTGCTGCTCCCCGCCATCCCGATGGGGCACCATCGCAGGGCTCCCCCTCGCACCGGCGAGTCCGCCTTTCTGTTGGGGCGACGCTCGACACCGTCCCCGTGCGGCACCGTCCGCACGTCTGGCTGGCTTCCGAACCTCAATGACCTGAAGAGCTGCGGCACTCCTATGGCTTGGTCGCGGTCTTGAACCGGAAGCCGAAGAGGCCGCCGGTTTCGTGTTCGTCGGTGAGTCGGGGGCTGCGGATGTATGGCTCTGGATCGAATCCGCGTCGAGCAGCGACGCTGAGGTTGTCGGTATTGATGGTGACGATGTACTGCATTCGCTCCTCCTCGGCTACCTCGGCGGCGAGGGTCAGTGCTCTTGCGATCTGGCGCTCGTCTACGCCGTCATAGAGGTGGCTGTCGTGGATGAGGAAGTCGGGCCCGCGGCCGTAGCGGTGGGCCAGCACGGCCAGGGTGAGGTCGAAACAGAAGATGACCATGCTGGCGATGCCGCGACTGTCGTCACTGTCGATGCGGGGGGTGATGGTGAGGCTACTACGCCCTGCCTGTATGGCGAGGTACGCTTCGCGGCCTTCTCCGTAAAGGCGTTGTGCGTACCGAGAGAAGAGGAGAATCGCTTCGTTGGTCTGCTCCTGGCGCTCCTGCAGGTCGGTATCGACTGCCTGTTGCAGCTCCACGCTTTTGGCCGTGATCTGCCGGGCGCTTGCCTCCAGGGTCTGGGCTGCCTCGAAGCGGTGGCGAAGAGCGCCGAGCGCTGCCTCCTCCCGTCCCAGGGCGGTCTGCAGGGCTGTCAGGGCTCCCAGCGCCCCACCGTCGGCCAGTTCGCGGAGGAGGCGAGCCTGGTCGTCGCCCAGACGCGCGCGCTCAGCCCGCCGAGCGTTGAGACGTTCGGTGAGCTCGTTGACCTCATCTTCGAGGAAGCGCCGACGGTTGCGGACGATGGAGTGGTGGAAGGCTTTGACATCCTCGAACCGACGTCGCACCTGGTCGTTGAGGATGACACCGAGCTCGTTGTAGGCCGGCTCCAGATAGTCAACGTCGACATCCGTCGTCTCGGTGACTGCAGCCTGAAGTTCCTCCAGGTTGTGCTGGTCGATCACGTCTTCCTGGGTCAGCTGCTTGATCCGGCGGCTGACCTGGTCTGCGCGGTCTTTGAGTCGTTCGTATTCGGGAACAACCTGGAAAGCGGCGACCTGGTTGCGCAACCGTTCCACTTGCGCCTCAGCCAGCGTGATCTGCCCGCGAAGATCTGCGGTGGATCCGACGATGCGTCCCCATACGGGGTCGTTGACGGCCTTCTGGAGCTGGCTCCGGGTGGCTTTGCGGGCAGCGAGCTCCCGATAGCCATCGACGAGCTGCCAGTCCAATCCCAGCAGGTAGGCGAGGTTGGTTGACGCCTCAGACGCGGACTGTTGGGAGAACGTGCGGGTGGGCTCGTTGAAGGCGTGCGACGAAGCGCGGCGGGCCAGGAAGGACAGCAGGGTGCGCCCGCTGACGCCGGGATGGTCCCCGCGGAGGCCGAAGAGATCTCGTTCGATCGCGCCAGTCCATTGTTCCACTGACAGCTCTACTGCACCCTCATGGGGGAAGAGGCCTTCGGCAGGCAGACCGACGACGTCCTGGCTCAAGGTGATGACCTTGTGCCGGGCTCCGCTCCGGCGCACTTCCAGCGGCTGCTCCAGTTCGGGCCAGTCCATCTCGAGGCCGAAGGTGATGCCGCGCAGGGCCTTGTTCAGAGCCAGCACCTTGTTGCTGGCTCGAGCGCCAAGGAGGAAGTGGATGAGCTCGATGACGCTGGACTTGCCCGCACTGTTGCGGCTGTCCGTGTCAGCTGACGAAGCCGTTTTGTCCGCCACCAACAGGTTCAAGCCCGGTGTGAAGGTCACGGTCTTGAATCGGGAATCGTCAGCGCTCAGACGGCGCAGCATCCGCACTCCTAGCAATGAGGACATCCTGGACGAGCTCCACGGCACCCATGGCGTAGAGCACATCGAGGGCCAGCACGAACCAGCCGAACGATACCGGTGAGACGTGCGCGTGATTGGCGCGCCAGCCTTTGAGTCGCGACCAGGCCTGGCTGATGGTCCGTGGCTCGTCCAGCTGAAGGAGGATCTGGGCTCCGACTGCCAGCAGGCATCGGTCCGGGGCAATGCCCTTCGTCGGAGTGATCACGCGGACCGCTCCAAACCTGGCTGCCAGCCGGCTGGTGGCGCCTCGAAGATGTCACACCGCTCGAAGAAGTGGGCGAGGACCACCAGCGCCGCACGCATGACCTTTGGCCTGGGGTGCGCGTTGCCAAGAACGTACATCCGCAGTTGCCACAGAACGTCCTCTGGGTCGGTCCAGTCCCTGCGCATTTGCTGGTAGTACACCCGGAAGCCCTCGGCCACCTCGTCGTGTTCCAGTTCACGCAACGTGCCATTGTAGAAATCGTCGACTAGATAGCTCTGGCGCATGCCGCGTAGAAGGTCCTCCCGATCCTCACCGTCGATGCAGTTGAAATCCAACTTTTCGACGGGCACATCGGGCAGGGAAATGAGCGGGTCAGGTTCCCTGCGCCGGTCCTGGAGCTGCTTCAAAAGCGGCTCCAAGTCGTCCATCCCGATACCGAAGGTCATTTCCTTGATCGGGATCTCGCACCGCAACACGTCTTCAGCGGTCATCAGGTCGAGCTTCATGCATTCTTGCCAGAGTCGCCGAGCGCCCATCTGTTCGAAAGTCAGGGTGGGGGTTTCGGCGGCCGCCGTTGCGAGGAGACCGGTTACCTCCGGATGTATCCCACGCCGGTCGTTGTGAACGAAGACGAAGGTGTCGAACTGCCCGCTGCGCTTGGCTATGGCCCCAGCCAGGTCTCCCTCGAACTTCTCGCGAATCTTGTAAGGCTTCACAGTCTGAGGTGCGTAGCAGGCGTACAGCCGCCTCGAGTGGAGAGTCAGACCGTCCGCCGACATGTCACCCAGGCTGCCTGCGGTTCGCACATCGAGAAAGTCCGGGTAGCGTGAGCACATCAACCGGTGAAAGAAGTCCTCGAAATCGTTCTCGTACAGCTCTGCCATGAGTTCAAGGAACTTTACGTGCGCGTAGGCCCGTTGCTCGTACCGCAAGACACCCCCCTGACGTACAGGCGGGAAGCCTAGCCTCTGACGACTAGCTGTCGGTAGTCCACCGACGACGATGGATCACTGAGCTTGTAGCGACTCGGCGGACGTGCTGCCCGATAGGGGTGCTGCTGACGGCGTCGACTCGGCCAAAGTCAGGAGTGGTGAGACTCATCGATGAAGGAGTGAGCCTCGTCCGGGACGCGGACGCCGGCATGCACCGCTGTGCGGCAGCGCCCCGCTCGCAGCCGCGCCATGGACGCCAATCGCTAGAGGAGGCTGGTGAGGGACCTGCTCCGTCGGCCCGGCGCGGGGTGGCGGCCGCTGGACAGAACTCGGGTGAAACGTCGAGGCCGAGCGTACCCGCCGAGCCCGCGAGCAGGTGGCAGCTGCCATGCAGGGCAGCAGCGAGCGCAACAGCAAAGGGTCGCATGTTGTGGCCCGGACGAGTTGCTTCGACGAGCCGGGATGGCTTGGAAGGGGGGCGGGATTCGGGGACTTGTTGGGGACCACGCGTCGTTCACCATCTCCTCTGAGGCGCCCTTCGGTGAACGAACAGCGCGGGCTGTCTACCGTCCGGCGTGCAGCGAGGGCCATCGCCGGGCGACTGGGGGTCAAGGGGTCGCAGGTTCAAATCCTGTCGTCCCGACAGTGATGTCGGTTGTGAGAGCCGGTACTTGGGAAACCGAGTGCCGGCTCTTTCTGTTGTGGTGTCGGCTGGTGGTCGCACGGTGGTCTCTGGGCCACATCGGCCAGGGTGTGGGCGGTCCTTCTGGTCGGGGCGGCTGGTAAGTGGGCAGTTGCCGGTGGAAGTGCGGGCGCTGGGCGCGGCAGACGGGGTGGCCGAGGACGGTGCTGTCGAGGATCCAGGCGATGGCGTCGAAGGCTGCGCGGGCGGCGGGTTTCGTGAACGGGTTGGGCGAAGTGTCGCGGCTGCGGCGCTGGTGCTGTTCGGACTGTTGGTCGTTTCGGTCGTCGGCGGTCTCGACAGCGGCGAGTTGGTGATGGTCTCGGCGAGGGCTGCCTTTGTCAGGTGGGGGCGTCGAGGGCGTGCAAGGTGTGGTCGGTTTGGTGGGTGGATTCCGGCGGGGGCTGTAGGGGACGACCATCGAGTCGTCGTTGGGCGGGTTCGGGTTGGCGATCGTGTCGGCGACCTTGGTGAACTGCTTGTGTTTCTGTCTGCGGCGCCGGGGCGGGTGGGCGGGTGGGTCAGAGGCGGGGGGTGTGGGTGAAGTGGTGGGTGGCGGTGGTGAAGAGGAGGGTGCACCAGGCGGTGGTGGTGAGGGTGGGGAGGGTGGGGGAGGGGGCGGCGGAGAGGCGGGTGACGGCGGAGGCGGGGAGCCAGGGGGAGATGTCCCAGCCCTTGGTGGCGGCGAGGGCGGTGAGGGCGGACTCGGCGACCAGGGTCCACCCCAGGACTGTTCCCAGGGCTGCCGCGGTCGATCGCAGGAGCAGGCCGGCGGCGGAGCCCAGGACCGCGTAGGCGGGCATTGCCGCGAGCAGGCGCAGGGTGGTGGACGGGGCCCCGTCCCAGTGGGGTGGGGAGCCGTGGCGTGCGGTGGTCAGGGTGGTGGTCGCCGCGCAGGCGGCCCAGACGGTGGCGGCGACCAGCAGGGACAGGAGGGCCAGCCCGGCGAGCTTGCCGGTGGCGAGTGCGCCGCGGGCCGGCTGGCGGACCAGCAGGTTCCGCCAGGTGCCCTCGCGGTACTCCTGGCAGAAGGCGTTGGCGGCCACGCACATCATGACCAGGCCGATCAGGGGTGTGGCGGTACGGGCGGGGCCGAGCAGGTCCACCGGGCCGGGGTCGTTCCGGAGGGCGGCGGTGCCGGCGGCTACCGCGGCGGTGGCCGCCGCGACGGAGCCGAGGAGCGGCCAGAGCAGCCGCGGCCGGAGCAGTTTGACCAGTTCGTTGCGGAACGCCTGGTGCACGCGGGTCAGCACGGGACGGCCGTCCTCTCGGTCGGGCTGGTCGGGCGAGGAGCGTCGGTCGGCGCGGGCCCGGTGCCGGTGACCAGGGCGAGGAAGGCCTGTTCCACGGAGGTCCGTCGGACGGCCAGGTGGGCGAGGGTCACGCCGCCCGCCGCCGCGATCCGGTTCAGTTCGGCGGCCGCGTCGGCGGGGGCCTCGACCAGCAGCAGCCCGTCCTCGTGGCGGTTGGGGTACCCGGCCCCGCTCAGCACGTCGTGGAGGGTCGCGCCGTCGGCGGCGGACTCCGGGGCCAGTTCGACGACGGCCGTCCGGGAGGCGGTCAGCTCCGCCCTGCCGCCCTGGAACAGCACCCGGCCCCGGTGCATCAGGACGAAGCGGTCGCAGATCGCGTCCAGTTCGTTGAGCTGGTGGCTGGAGACCAGCACGGTGGCGCCGGCGTCCGCCAGGGACCGCAGCAGCTCCCGGAGTTGGAGGATGCCGATCGGGTCGAGCCCGTTCATCGGCTCGTCCAGGACGAGCAGCCGGGGCTCGGGGAGCAGGGCCGCGGCGATGCCGAGCCGCTGGCGCATGCCGAGCGAGTACCCGCCCACCGGTCGGCCGGCGTGGGCGGTGAGGCCGACCTGCTCCAGCACCTCGTCGACCCGGCCGCGGGGGATGCCGCCGAGTTCGGCGAGCACCCGCAGGTTGGTGCGGGCGTCGAGCCGCCGGTAGAGCGCGGGTTGTTCGATCAGCGCGCCGACCGTGTGGAGGTAGCGCTCGGGGCGGTCCAGCGGGTGCCCGAGGACGGCGCCGGTGCCCGCGTCGGGGCGGTCCAGGCCCAGTAGGACGCGCATGGTGGTGGTCTTGCCGGAGCCGTTGGGCCCGATCAGCGCGGTCAGCGAGCCGGCGGGGACGGTCAGGTCGACGCCGTCGAGGGCGGTGAGGGCGCCGTAGCGGCGGCGCAGTCCGCGGACCTCGACCGCCGGGCCGGCCGTCCGGGCGCTGGGAGGGGCGGTGGGAGGGGCGGTGGGAGGGGTCATGGTGTGGCGGGCTCCGTGCTGGCCGGGTGGGTCGGGGAGTCGGCGGTGGTGAGGAGGGTGCCGGTCGGGTCGAGGCGGTGCAGCGCGGCGGTGGCCGTCTCGCCGTCGAGCCGGAGGTCGTGGCGGACGGCGCCGTGGTCCAGGACGACCAGCCGGCTCACCAACTCGTCGGCCCAGCCGAGGTCGTGGGTGCAGAGCAGGACGGTACGCCCCTGGTCGCGCCGGCCGCGCCGCTGTCGAGGCCGTTGGTCGGCTCGTCGAGCAGGAGCAGCCGGGGCCGGTGCACGGTGGCGACGAGCAGGCCGAGCTGCTTGCGCATGCCGAGCGAGAGCTCCCGGACGAGGGCGTCCGGGCGGTCCTCCAGGGCGGTGCCGGCCAGCGCGGCGAGGGCCTCCCGCACCGGGGCGTCGTACAGCCTGGCCGCCAGGACCAGCTGCTCACGGACGGTCAGGTAGTCGTAGAGCGGCGGTTCGGCGGGGGCGTAGCCGCGCTCGGCCCGGACGGCGAGCGCGGTGGCCGGCCGGCCGGCGACGGCGACCCGGCCCGAGGTGGGCTCCTCCAGCCCGGCGAGCAGCCGCAGCAGGGTGGTCTTGCCCGACCCGTTGTGGCCGACCAGGGCGACGAACTCGCCCTCCCCGACGGTGAGTCCGACCTCGGCGAGGGCGGTGTGCCCGGCGTACCGGACACTGGCGGATTCGACGGCGATCACGGGCGCACCTTCCGGATTCGGAGATCACTTCGGGCCGCGAACCGCAGGACGGCCAGCAGCAGGGCCAGGTCGAGCAGGCAGGCCGCCGCCTCGACGGCCCCGCCGGTGCCGGTGGCCGAGCGGAGTACCGGCCCGGCCGCCGCGGGGGCGGCCAGCACCGCGGCCAGCAGGCCCTCCACGGTCTCGGCCGCGCCGGAACGGGCGGCCCGGCCGTCGGCGAAGCCCTCGGCGGCCGGGGTCAGGAAGGCGGCGGCCACCAGCGCGCAGCTTCCGGCCAGCAGCGCGACCGGGAGGGCGAGCAGCGCGCCCGCGGTCACGCTCCCGCCGCCGACCAGCAGCAGCCCGAGGTACAGCGGTACGACCGGTACGGCCGCGACGGCGCAGCAGGAGGCCACCTTCCCGGCCAGGATCCGGCCGAACGGCACCGGCGCCTGGCGGAGCAGGTCGAGCGACCGCTGCTCGGCCTCGACCCCCGCCACCTGGGCCACCACGGTGGACAGTGCCAGGAACACGGCGAGCGCGAGCGGAACGCTCCAGGCGCCCAGTGGGAGCCGCCACGGCGGTTCGCCGCCGTGGCCGAGCCGGACCCCCGCGCCGAGCGCCGCCAGGGCGAGGCCGACCAGGGCCGTCCGGAACAGCGCGCCGGTGCTGGCGACGGGGCGGCGGCGCAGCGCCAGCAGGTCCTTGGCCGCGGGCAGCAGCACCGGCGGCACCCGGTCGAGCAGGGTGCTGGAGGTGTGTGCGGCGGCCGCGGGCCCGCCGGGGACGGCGGGGCGGAGCGCGCCGCGGGCGGCGGCCCGGCGCAGCAGGAGGTGGGCGAGGCCGCCGAGCAGCAGCAGGGCCGAGCACCAGCCGAGCAGGGCCGTCCCGAGCCGGTCGGGGTCGAGCAGGCGGTCCCAGAGGTCCGGGCGGAGGCGGGCCACGGCGGAGCGCAGCGCCGCCCCGTACTCCTCGGGTTCGGCCCGGCCGGACAGGTGGAGGCGGTCGGCGAGCGGTCCGAGGACGAGCCCGAGGGCGGACAGCCCCGGCAGCAGGACGCCGAGTGCGGCGAGCGGCAGGGCCCGGCGCGGGCCCAGCATCAGCGCGGCGGTCGCGGCCACATGGCCGAGCGCTCCGGCCAGCGCGGATCCGGCGACGGCGGTGAGCACGGCGGGCAGCAGGGCCCGGCCCGCGGGGGAGGCGGCCAGCCAGGGGCCGGCCGCCAGGCCCGCGACCACCACGGAGCCGACCGCCCCGGCCAGGGCGGGCAGCCAGAGGCGGGCCAGGAACACGGACTGCTGCGGTACCCGCCAGGAGAGCAGGACGGCGCGGTCGGGCGGATCGAGCAGCAGCCGGGCCTGGTTGGGCCGCGCCGAGAGCAGGTGGCCGGCGACCAGCACGACCGCCACCGACCAGCAGGCGCCGGACACGACGGTGCCGTCCTCGGGGCCGACCGGGAAGACCCGGCCGAGCGCCGAGCCGATCCCCCAGAGCAGGGCCGCGACGGTGGCCAGGCCGACGCCGACGGCCAGCGCGAGCACGGCCCGGGCCGGCGGGGCGAGGGTGCGCAGCCCCGGGAGGCGGTTGCGCCGGCGCCGCAGGTCGGCGTCGACCAGGGCCAGCCCGGCGGTCCAGGCGAGTCGGCGGCCGTCCATCAGTCCCGCCGACCGGTGAGCAGGGCGACCGCGCTGGCCGCGACGACCAGGACGCAGAAGCCGGCGGCCGTCCCGTTGAGTCCGGCGGCGGCGGGCAGCCGGAAGCCCGCCACCCCGAGCGGCATGCAGACCAGGGCCGAGAAGCCGAACAGCAGCCAGCGGCCGGTGGAGGCCAGGGCGACCACCGCGCCGAGGGCGAGCAGCAGGACGGCGGCCGCCAGCCAGCCCCAGTTGAGCAGGTCCTGGGTCTGCACCACCGTCGACCGGGCGGCGTCGACGACCCGGTCGGCCCGGTCGACCGCGGCCAGGGTGTCCGGCCGGCTCGTCCAGTACCAGACCGTCCGGACCCCGGCCAGGACGGCGGCGGCCACGGCCAGCAGGCCGGCCACGGCCGCACCGGTCGGCTTGATCTGCGATACCACGGTGATGTCGGCTCCTCGGTCGTGCGGGGTCGTACGAGTCGTACGGGGGTCGTTCTCTCAAGCGGTGCGAGCGATGCGGGCGGCGCGGGCGGCGCCGGGCCCGGTCCCGGCCCGGCGCGGGCTCAGCGCGGGATCAGGCAGAGCGCGAGGAGCACCGCCGCGGGCGCGAGCGCGGCCGCCGCGCTGCGGGCGGGGCTCAGGCCGGTGCTGCGGCGCAGGACCTCGGTGAAGGCCGCGAACAGCACGACCAGGCCGAGGTCGGCGCTGCCCAGCGCGTCCACCAGTCCGTCCCAGGAGGGGCGGCCGACCAGGGCTGCGCCCGCGCCGAGCAGCAGCAGCTTGCCCACGAAGTAGAGGGCGGCCACCGTGCCGACGGTCGCGCGGTCCCGGGCGAAGCCGTCGCGGGCGCCGGCCAGTCGGCAGGCGGCGGCACCGGCGGCGCCGGCGAGCAGGACGGCCAGCAGCACGCCGATCGCGCCGAGCACCGATCCGAACAGCCAGCCCGCCCAGACGCCGGCCTTCACCGCGCCCGGTGCCGCGTCGGGGATCTTCTCCAGGACGGCCGCGCGGTAGCGGTCCAGGAGGCCGAGACCGGCCAGGGGTTGGACGAGGACGGCGAGCGCCAGGGCGGCGCGGTGGCGCAGGCGCCCGGCCCGGCCGTCGTCCCGGCCGTCGTCCCGGCCTTCGGGCGCGGCCTCCGGATCGAGCAGGGGACGGTGGTCCGTCGTGGTGGTCAAGGTCATCGGGGGCTCACCCACGTTTCCACGCCCGCGGCCACGGCGAGCGCGGCCAGCGAGGTTCCGAAGAGGACAGCGGCGTCGACCACGTGCTGGCTGAACGGGGCGCCCCGTCCGGACACCAGGCGGCGGGACAGCCCGAGCGCCGGGGCCAGGCCGGCCGCGACGGCGAGGCCGAGGGCCGGCAGTTCGAGCACCGCGTGCGGTCCGACGGCCCGCAGCAGTTGGCTCCCGCCCAGCGCGTACGCGTGCCCGATCAGCACGCCGACACCGAGGCCGGAGAGCAGCGAGAAGGCGACCGTGGTCAGGCCGAGGGTGGCGACTCCGCTGAAGGCCAGCGCGGCCACCTCGGCGTTGTTGAGGAAGACCTCGAGCCACAGGTCCGGACCGGCGGGTTTGGGTTCCACGCGGACGGCGGACTCGATGCCGCCCGAGCAGGCGATCCCGATCGCCATGCAGGCGAACCAGAGCAACTGCCCCGCGGCCACGGCCCAGCGCTGCCGGGCCCAGGCGGCTGCGAGCCCTCCGCGGACTCCCGCGATCACGTCGTCCCTCCCCAAGTCGTCTGCTGCACAAGGCCGGCGGGCCGGACCCCGCCGGTGCGGCGGGGTCCGGCCGGCGCCCGGGTCAGGCGATGATGGCGCGGCGGCCGCCGGCGGTGATCGCCTTCTTGAGCATCCACATGGCCACGCCGCCGGCGGCGGTGACGCCACCGAACAGCGAGAGGGCGGCGGCGACGTCGGTGCCGGCCTCGATGGCGGTCAGCACGCGGTCGGCGCTCTTGTACTCCAGACCGAAGTAGCCGGTCAGCACGTCAGGGGTGGTGGCGGCCAGCAGGAGCGGGGCGCTCAGACCGGCAACGGCCGCGCCGGCGGCGGCGATGCGCTTCTCCGGGGTCGAGAAAACGGACATGTTAATCTCCAGTTCGCCACTTTCAGGGAGTGGTTGGGAATATCCGGCAGCCACCGGTCGCTTCGGGACTGCGCCTGATCATCGAATCCGACCCCGTGCTGACGGTGGTGGCGGACTGTCCGGTGGACCGGGCGGTCGAGCAGGCCCGCGCGCTCCAGCCCGACCTGGTCCTGCTCGACCTCGGCCGCCAGGCCGACGCGGCCCTCGACACCCTGCTCTCGCTGATCTACCTGCCCCGGGCGCCCCGGGTGGCCATGCTGGCCACGGAGGAGGACGGCGACCTGCTGAACCGGGCGCTGCGGCACGGCGCGGTCGGCTACCTCCGGCGGAACGTCCCGAGCGGCCTGCTGCTGGACGCCGTCCGGGTGCTCACCTCGGGCGGCACCGTGGTCTTCCCGCAACTCCGGTCGGCCGCCCCGGCGGTGGCGCTCGAGCCGCCCGACCGGCAGGTCCCGGCCCGGCTCAACGCCCGCGAGCGGGAGCTCCTGGTCCGCCTGGGCGAGGGTCTGTCCAACGCGGACATCGCCGAGCGGCTGTACCTCCGCCCGGCGACCGTCAAGGACTACGTCAGCGAGCTGCTCGCCAAACTGGGCGTCCGCAACCGGACCCAGGCCGCCGTCCTGGCCGAGCGGTACGGACTGCTCAGGGCCCACGCCGCGGCGTGAGGAAGGGGCCCCGTGCGGGGCCCGGCGCACGACTCGGGGGCCCCGCAGGCGGGTTCGGGGCCGGCCGGGCGGCTCTCCCCGGGCCGGACGGCCGGCTGCCCTACGGGTTCTTCACCTCGGCGGTCCGTTCCGTCGCGTCCGGCTCGGCCGGCTCCTCGGTGGCGCGCGTGCCGTCCAGGCGGATGCCGCGCATCGAGGCCCACATCACCAGGGCGCTGCCGCAGACCACGCCGCAGTCGGCGAGGTTGAAGACCGGCCAGTGCGGCAGTTGGATCCAGTCCACGACGCGTCCCTCCCACGGGGAGGGGTCCCGGAACAGCCGGTCGATGAGGTTTCCGGCCGCACCGGCGATGACCAGCCCGAAGGAGACCGCCCAGAGGGGGGTGCGGATCCGGGGCGACACCACCAGCATGAGGACGATGACCAGCATCTTCACCGTGGTGAAGAACCAGGTCTCCCCCGCGCCGATGGAGAACGCCCCGCCCGAATTGAAGACCAGCGTGAATTTCAGAAGCCCGCCGAGGGTCGATGTCGGATCGGTCCCCGAGAAATGTGTCAGCGCTATCTGTTTGGTGATGAAATCCGACGCCAGCAGTGCGATTGCCACGGCTGTCATGGTGCCCAGTCGTCGAGGCGTGTCACCGGACAAGGAAGCTCCTCGCGCAACCCGTAGGCGTAGTAAGCCAGTCATGGCCGCATTGTAGGTGACGGCGGCTTGCGCACGAGTGTCCACAAGTACGGGAGCGCACCGTCAGAACGGGAGCATACCCGCGCCGTTGCCGGGCGCCGGCCCCGCCGTCGCCGGGTGTCGGCGGGCCCCGATGGTCACCCGAAGATCCCGGCGAGGCGGGTCAGTCCCTCCCTGATCGCCTCGGCGGGGTGTCCGGTGAACGACAGCCGCAGGGTCGCCGGGTCGGGCCGGTCGGCGAAGAACGGCGCGCCGGGTACGTAGGCGACGTCGTGGGCCGCGGCCCGGGGCAGCAGGGCGGTGGCGTCGTGCCCGTCCGGCAGGCGCACCCACACGAACATCCCGCCGTCCGGCCGGTTCCAGGTGCTTCCGTGGGGAAGCGCGTGGGGCAGGCCGTCGAGCAGCGCGTCACGGCGTTCCCGGTAGGCGGCGCGGACCCGCGTCAGGTGCGCGTCGAGGTCGGCATGGGTGAGGTACCGGGCGGCGGCGGCCTGGTCGACGGTGGAGGAGTGCAGGTCGGTGGTCTGCTTCACCGTCGTGCAGGCGCGGCGCAGTTCGGCCGGAGCGCGCAGCCAGCCGAGGCGCATGCCCGGGGACATGGTCTTGGAGAGGCTGCCGAGCAGCACCGTGCGGTCGGCCGCGGCGTCGAGCGAGGCGATCCACGGCAGCGGAGTGCCGTCGAACCGCAACTCGCCGTAGGGGTCGTCCTCGACGATCCACAGGCCGTGGCGGGCCGCGACCTCCGCGACGGCCCGGCGGCGCTCGACGGGGAGCGTACGGCCGGTCGGGTTCTGGAAGTTGGGGACGAGGTAGAGGAGTCTGGGCCGCTCCGAGGCGACGAGGCGGGCCAGTGCCACCGGGTCGACGCCGTCCTCGTCGGACGGGACCGGGACGACGCGGGCTCCCGCGAAGGCGAAGCACTGCAGGGCCGCCAGATAGGTGGGGTTCTCCACGAGGACGGTGTCGCCGGGGGCCAGCAGCGCCGTCGAGACCAGCGTCAGTGCCTGCTGGGAGCCCGAGGTGACCAGCAGGTCGTCCGCCGGGGTGGGCAGGCCGCGGGAGCCCAGCCGCTCGGCGACGGCCGCCCGCAGCGCGGGGTCGCCCTCGGTGGTCGAGTACTGGAGGACGCGGTGCGGGGCCGTGGCCAGCACGTGGTCGTACGCGGCCCGCAGGCCGGCGACGTCGAAGAGCTCCGGGGCGGGCAGGCCGCCGGCGAAGGAGATCACCTCCGGCCGCGCCGTGAGTTCGAGGATCTCCCGCACGGACGAGGCGTGGGCGGCGGCGTGGCGGGCGACGGGAACGGGGGCGGCGGCTGGGCTCGTCATGCCCGCAGGATACGGACGATCGGGGCGGTGTCCCGGGTGCGGGAGTCCCACGGGTGCCCAAACATGTCCCGTCGATTTCTTGCCGAGATCGCTCAGGCGTCCGTGGTGACGGCGGGTTCCGCGACCGGCCGTGCCGGACCGTGATCTTCCGGAAACCACCAGGTGGGACCGGGGCCGACGTTGACCTGCGGTCTTCCGCCAGATGGGCCGAAAACGCGTGGTCGGCCGTCGAACGGGCTTGTCGGGCCGTGCGGTGCGTATGTCAGTCTCTGGGGGCCGTGTGCCGTGTTCCACAGTGTTCTGACGGGGAATTCCGAATCTCTCTTTCCTTTCCCTGGTTCTCCGGGATGCGTTCCGTCATGCCGTCGGTCGGTTCGAAGTGATAACAGGGGGCGTCATGTCTGATCTCCGCCATGGGCATTCCGAGGCCTCCGTGAATTCCGCGGGAAATCGGTCGGTGCCGGAGGAACCCATCGCGTTGGTCGGAATCTCCTGCCGCCTTCCGGGGGCTGCCGGACCCCGGCAGTTGTGGGACCTCCTGCGGGACGGCCGCAGCGCCGTCACCGAAACTCCCGACGACCGCCGGGGCGGCCCCGGGGGAACCGGGGACGACGAGCCGTCCGCCCTGCGGTGGGGGGCGTTCCTGGAGGACGTGGACCGGTTCGACGCGGGATTCTTCGGGATCGGCCCGCGCGAGGCCGCCGCGATGGATCCGCAGCAGCGCCTGGCCCTGGAACTGAGCTGGGAGGCCTTCGAGGACGCGGGAATCCGCCCGGAGACCTGGCGCTCCCAGGACACCGCCGTCTTCCTCGGCGTGGCGTCCGGCGACTACGGCCTCCTGCTCGACCGGCGAGGGCCGGCCGCCCGGACCCCGCACACCGTCGCCGGCACCCAGCGCGGCATGACGGCCAACCGCGTCTCGTACGCCCTCGGCCTGCACGGCCCCAGCCTCACCGTCGACGCCGGCCAGGCGTCGTCGCTGGCCGCCGTCCACCTGGCCTGCGAGAGCCTGCGGCGCGGCGACTCCGCGCTCGCCGTGGCGGGCGGGGTGCACCTCAACCTGCTGCCCGACACGGCGCACGCGATGGCCGGGCTCGGCGCGCTCTCGCCCGACGGCCGCTGCTTCACCTTCGACGAGCGGGCGAACGGCTACGTCCGCGGCGAGGGCGGGGCGATGGTGGTGCTCAAGCCCCTGGGCCGGGCCCTCGCGGACGGGGACCCCGTGTACGGCGTCCTGCTCGGCAGCGCCCTGAACAACGACGGCGGCGGAGAGGGACTGACGGTGCCGGCCCGGGCCGGGCAGGAAGAGGTGCTGCGGCGGGCCTGCGCGAGGGCGGGTGTCGACCCCGCGCACGTCCAGTACGTCGAACTGCACGGGACGGGCACCAGGGTCGGCGACCCGGTCGAGGCCGCCGCGCTGGGCGCCGTGTTCGGCGCGGCCCGGACGGCCGGCCAAAGCCCCCTGCACGTCGGCTCGGTGAAGACGAACGTCGGCCACCTGGAGGCCGCGGCGGGCGTGGTCGGCCTGGTCAAGGTGGCACTGTCGCTCCAGCACGCGACGCTGCCGCCGAGCCTCGACTTCCGTACCCCCAACCCGCTGATCGACATGGACGCCCTGCGGCTGCGCATGGTGACGGACCGCCTGCCGTGGACCGGAGTGGACGGCACCCGCCTCGCGGGCGTCAGCTCCTTCGGTCTCGGCGGGACCAACTGCCATGTCGTGCTGTCCCAGCCGCCCGCCCCCGCCGCGGGCAACCGGGCGCAGGCGGACGGCGGTTCCGGCGTGGTGCCGTGGGTCCTGTCCGGTGCCACAGCGGAGGCGCTGCGGGCCCAGGCCGACCGTCTCCGGTCGTACGTGGCCGAGGAGCCCGACGCCGAACCCGCCGACGTGGCCCTCTCGTTGGCCACCACGCGCGCGACCCGGGAGCACCGCGCGGTCGTCGTCGCGGCCGACCGCGAGGAGTTCCTCCGGGCCCTGACCGCCGCCGCCGAACCCGGCGGAGTCGACCCGGCACTGGTCCGGGGCAGCGTCGCCGAGGACGGCGAGGTGACCTTCGTCTACCCGGGCCAGGGCTCCCAATGGGACGGCATGGCGCGGGAGTTGCTCGACATCTCGGCCGTCTTCCGGGAGCGGATGGAGCAGTGCGACGCGGCGCTGCGGCCGCACGTCGACTGGTCGCTGCTCGACGTCCTGCGCGGGACGCCCGACGCCCCGCCCCTGGAACGGGTCGACGTCGTCCAGCCCGTGCTGTGGGCCATGATGCTCGCCCTGACCGAGGTGTGGGGCTCCTTCGGGGTGCGTCCCGACGCCGTGGTGGGGCACTCGCAGGGCGAGATCGCCGCCGCGTGCGTCGCGGGCGCCCTCAGCGTCGAGGACGGCGCGAAGATCGTGGCGCTGCGCAGCCGCGCGCTCGGCCGGCTGGCGGGCACCGGCGCCATGGCCACCGTCTCCCTGCCCGTGGCACAGGTCCGCGACCGGCTCGAACGGGGCTGGGACGGGGTGGAGATCGCCGCGGTCAACGGGCCGGTGTCCACGGTGGTCTCCGGCCCGCCCGGGAGCGTCGACCGGCTGCTGGCGGAGTACGAGGCCGAGGGCGTCTGGGTGCGCGCGATCCCGGTCGACTACGCCTCGCACTCCGGCGACGTGGAGGTCCTGCGGGACGCGCTGCTGACGGAACTCGCCGGGATCACCCCGCGCCGGTCGCGGATCCCGTTCTGCTCCACCGTCACCGGTGAGATCACCGACACCACGGAGCTGGACGCCGGCTACTGGTACCGCAACCTGCGCCGGCCGGTCCGGATGGAGACCGCCACCCGGCACCTGCTGGAGGCCGGGCACCGGACGTTCGTCGAGGTCAGCCCGCACCCGGTGCTCACCGTCGCGCTCCAGCAGACCGTCGGTGCCGCGGCGGCGGTCACCGGGACGCTCCGGCGGGGCGAGGGCGGTCCGCGCCGTCTGCTGGACTCCGTCGCCCGGCTCCACGTACGCGGTGCGCTGGTCGACTGGCGGCCCGCGCTCCGGACGGGCAGCGGGCGCCGGCTCCGGCTGCCCACCTACCCGTTCCAGCGGCAGTCGTACTGGCTCGACGGCGAGGACCGGCGCGAGACCGCGGCGGTGGACGGGCGCGAGACCGTGGTGGCGGACCGGCGTGGGCCCGCGGTGGTGGACCGGCGTGTGCCGTTCGGCGCGGAGACCGGGGCTTCCGCACCCGGGCCGTCGCGGCCCGGCCACGGCGAACTGACGGGCCTCGTACGGGAACACGCCGCGGCCGTGCTCGGCCACCCGGAGCCCGGGCTGGTCGACACCTCCCGCCGCTTCAAGGACCTCGGCTTCAACTCGCTGGACGCCGTCAACCTCCTGGAACGGCTGGCCGCCGCCACCGGCGTCCCGCTCCCACCCACCCTGATCTTCGACCACCCCACACCCGCCCTCCTGGCGGAGTGGCTGCGCACGGAGCTCGCGGGCGAACGCACCGACACCGGCGCCGCACCCCTCCGCACCCCCCACGACGACGAGCCGATCGCGATCGTGGGGATGGGGTGCCGCTACCCGGGCGGGGTGCGGTCGCCGGAGGACCTGTGGCGGCTGGTGTCGGAGGGGCGCGACGCGATCTCCGGCCTCCCGGAGGGGCGGGGGTGGGACCTGGAGCACCTCTACGACCCCGATCCCGACGCGGGGGAAGGCGGGCGGACGTACACGCGCGGCGGCGGGTTCCTGCACGACGCGGACCTGTTCGACGCGGGGTTCTTCGGCGTTCCGCCGCGCGAGGCGGAGGCGATGGATCCGCAGCAGCGGCTGCTGCTGGAGGTGTCGTGGGAGGCGTTGGAGCGGGCGGGGATCCGTCCCGACACCCTGAAGGGCAGTGCGACCGGCGTCTTCACCGGAGTGATGACCAGCGGCTACCGGCCCGCCCCCGCCCGGGTCCCGGTGGAGTTCGAAGGGCACGTGCTGACCGGCAACGAGAGCAGTGTCGCGTCCGGCCGGGTGTCCTACGTGCTGGGGCTGGAGGGCCCGGCCCTGTCGGTGGACACGGCGTGCTCGTCGTCGCTGGTGGCGCTGCACCTGGCGGTGCAGTCGCTGCGGCGGGGTGAGTGCTCGATGGCGCTGGCCGGCGGCGTCACCGTCATGGCGGCCCCGGCCACCCTCATCGAGTTCGCCCGGCACCGGGGCCTGTCCCCGGACGGCCGGTGCCGGGCCTTCGGTGAGGGGGCCGACGGCACGGGGTTCGGCGAGGGTTGCGGCGTGCTGGTGCTGGAGCGGCTTTCCGACGCGCGGCGGGCGGGGCGCCGGGTGTTGGGGGTGCTGCGGGGTTCGGCGGTGAACCAGGACGGTGCGTCGAACGGGTTGACGGCGCCGAGTGGTCGGGCGCAGGTGCGGGTGGTGCGCGGGGCGTTGGAGGACGCCGGGTTGGCGGCGGGTGACGTCGACGCGGTGGAGGCGCACGGGACGGGGACGCGGTTGGGGGATCCGATCGAGGCGCAGGCCTTGCTGTCCGCCTATGGGGCGGGGCGTGAAGTGCCGTTGTGGCTGGGGTCGGTGAAGTCGAACATCGGTCATACGCAGGCCGCCGCAGGCGTGGCGGGTGTGATGAAGATGGTGCTGGCGATGCGGCACGGGGTGTTGCCGCGGACGTTGCACGCGGAGGTGCCGTCGTCGCATGTGGACTGGTCCTCGGGCGGGGTGGAGCTGCTGAGCGAGGCGCGGGAGTGGCCTGAGCTGGGCCGGCCGCGGCGGGCGGGTGTGTCGTCGTTCGGGATCAGTGGGACGAACGCGCATGTGATCGTGGAAGGGGTCGCCGAAGAAGCAACTACCTCTCCCGATGGCCCTGTTGATGATGTGGTGCCGTGGGTGGTGTCCGGCCGGTCGGTGGAGGCGCTGCGGGCACAGGCGGGCCGGCTGGCGGAGCACCTGACGGAGCACCCGGAGGTCGGCGCGGGCAGCGTCGGCTGGTCGCTGGTCGCGCAGCGCTCGCTGTTCGAGCAGCGCGCCGTCGTGACGGGCGCCGACCGTGAAGAACTGCTCGCCGGACTGCGCGTCCTGGCCGAGGGCGGCACGGCGGACAACGTCACCGTCACGCCCTCCACCACGCCCCCCGACGGCTCGAACAGGCTCGCGCTGCTCTTCACCGGCCAGGGCGCACAACGCCTCGGCATGGGCCGCAGTCTGCACCGGGACTTCCCCGTCTTCGCGAAGGCGTTCGACGAGGCGTGCGCGCAGTTGGACGCGCACCTGCCCGTCCCCCTGAAGGACGTCGTCTTCGGTACGGACGCCGACCTCCTGGACCGCACCCTGTACGCCCAGTCGGCCCTGTTCGCCCTGGAGACCGCGCAGTTCAGGCTCCTGGAGCACTACGGCATCAGGCCCGACCACCTGCTCGGACACTCGGTCGGCGAGGTGGCCGCCGCCCATGTCGCGGGCGTGCTCGACCTGCCGGACGCCGCGCTCATGGTGGCGACGCGGGGACGGCTGATGCAGGCCGCCCGCGGCGACGGCGCCATGATCGCCGTGGAGGCCACCGAGCAGGAGGTCCTGACGGTCCTCGGAGAGCGCGAGGACCTGGCGGGGATCGCCGCCGTCAACGGCCCGCGGTCCGTGGTGGTCTCGGGTGATGCCGCGGTCGCCACCGAGGTCGCGGACCACTTCGCGGCGCTGGGGCGCCGGACCAGGCGGCTGCGGGTCAGCCACGCCTTCCACTCTCCCCACATGGACAGCGCGCTGGAGGAGTTCCGCACCGTCCTCGAAGGCCTGACCTTCCGCGCCCCCGTCCTCTCCGTCGTGTCCAACGTGACCGGGCGGGAGGCCACCGCCGAGCAGCTCTGCTCCCCTGACTACTGGGTGTCCCACATCCGCCGCGCCGTCCGGTTCGGCGACGGGGTCGAGCACCTCGCCGGGCTCGGCGTGGGGACCTACCTCGAACTCGGCCCCGACGGTGTCCTGACCGGTCTGGTCCCGGACTGCCTGCCGGCCGGGACCGACGCGGTCACCCTGCCGCTGCTGCGGGCCCGGCGCCCGGAGAGCGGCTCCCTGCTCACCGCGGTCGCCCAGGCCGCGTTCGCCGGCCACCTGCCCGACTGGTCCCCGCTCTTCCCGGGCGCGCGGCCGGTGGAGCTGCCGACGTACGCCTTCCAGCACCGGTCCTACTGGCTGACGCAGGACACCGTCGTCGCGGACGTCGCCTCGGCGGGTCTGGAGACGGTGGGGCATCCGCTGCTGGGCGCGGCGGTCGAGCGGCCCGACGGGAGGGGCTGGGTGTTCACCGGCCGCCTGTCGCCCACGACCCACCCCTGGACGGAGGACCACGTCATCGGCGAGGAGGTGCTGCTGCCCGGTGTGGCGCTGCTCGACGTCGCCCTCGCGGCGGGCGCCCGGGCCGGCTGCCGGCGGCTGGACGAACTCACCCTGGAAGCCCCGCTGTCCCTCCACCCCGACGCCCCGGCCGACCTGCGCGTGGTGCTGGACCCCGAGGAGGAAGGACGCTGGTCACTGGCCGTGTTCTCGCGCTCCGACGACACCTGGCGGCGCCACGCCACCGGCGTGCTGGCCGCCGGGGCCGAAGGCACCGGGAGCGCGCTGACGGACTGGCCGCCGAAGGACGCGACCCCCCTCGACGTGGCCGACGCGTACCAGGCCCTGGCCGCCCGCGGCTACGACTACGGGCCGACCTTCCAGGGCCTGCGCGCCGCCTGGCGCGACGGCGACGTGCTGTATGCGGAGGTCGGGCTCCCGGCCGGCGTGGAGCCCTCCGGTTTCGGGGTGCACCCGGCCGTGCTGGACGCGGCGCTGCACCTGCTCGTCCTGGAGGGCGACCAGGCGGCCGGGCTCCGGCTGCCGTTCGCCTGGTCCGGTGCCGAACTGCACGCCACCGGTGCCACCGCGCTGCGGGTACGGCTGACGCCCACCGGCACCGACACCGTGGCCCTGGCCGTCTGCGACGCCGCCGGGGCGCCGGTCGCCACCGTCGAGGCGCTGACCCTGCGCCCCTACTCGGCGGCGGGCGGGGGCCGTACGCCGCTGTTCGCCGTGCACTGGGTGCCCGTGCCGGACCCGGCCGCCGGCACCGCTCCGGCCACTCCCGCCCCGGACCTGCCGACGGACCCGCCGACGGACCGCTGGGCCGTCCTCGGCACGCGCGGCCCCGACCTGCCGGGCGTGACCCGCCACGCCGACCTCACCACGCTGGCCGGTGCGGTCGAGGACCTGGAGGTGGCCGTCCTCCCGTGGACGGCGAGCGCGCCGGAGCACGCGGTGCCGTCCGCGGCCCATGACGCCGCCCGGGAGGTCCTGGGCCTGCTGAAGAGCTGGCTGGCCGAGGAGCACCGGACCTCCGCGCCCCTGGTGGTCCTCACCCGGAACGCGGTGGCCGTCGAAGCGGCCGAAGGCGTGGCGGACCTCGCCGCATCCGTGCTGTGGGGCCTGCTGCGCACCGCCCAGACCGAACACCCGGGCCGCTTCGTCCTGCTCGACGCCGACGCCGACCCGACCCCCGGGCTGGTGGCCGCCGCGCTCGCCACCGGCGAGCCCCAACTGGCGCTGCGCAAGGGCACCTTGAAGGCCGCCCGGCTGACCCGGCAGACACCACGAGAGCTGCTCGCACCCCCGGAGGGCGCGCCGGCCTGGCGGATGGAACCGGGCGCCAGCGGCTCCCTCGACGCGCTGTCCCTCCGGCCCCGCCCCGAGGCGCTCGCGCCCCTGCTGCCGGGCGAGGTGCGCGTCGCCGTCCGCGCCGCGGGCCTCAACTTCCGTGACGCGCTGAACGCCCTGGGGCTCTACCCCGGCGACGCGGGCCCGCTCGGCATCGAGGGGGCCGGCGTGGTCACCGAGGTCGGTCCCGGAGTGACCGGGTTCGCGCCCGGCGACCGGGTCATGGGCCTGCTGCCCGGCGCGTTCGGACCGGTGGTGGCCACCGACAGCAGGATGCTCGTCACCGTTCCGGACGGCTGGACCTTCGCCCAGGCGGCGGCCGTTCCCGTCGTCTTCCTGACCGCCTACTACGCGCTGACCGACCTGGCCGCCCTGGCCCCGGGCCAGTCACTGCTGGTCCACGCGGCGGCGGGCGGCGTCGGCATGGCCGCGGTCCAGCTCGCCCACCACCTCGGCGCGCGGGTCTTCGGCACCGCGAGCCCCGGCAAGTGGGACGCGCTGCGCTCCATGGGCCTGCCGGACGAGCGCATCGCCTCGTCCCGGGACCTCCTCTTCGAGCAGGGCTTCCGCCGGGTGCTCGGCGAGGACGGCGGCTTCGACGTCGTCCTCAACGCGCTGGCCCACGAGTACGTGGACGCCTCGCTGCGCCTGCTGCGCCCTGGCGGCCGGTTCCTGGAGATGGGCAAGACCGACGTCAGGGACCCCGCGTCCCTCCCCGACGTCTCCTACCAGGCGTTCGACCTCATGGTGGTCGACGCGGACCGCATCCAGGAGATGCTCACCGAGCTCGTGCGCCTCTTCGAGGCCGGCGCGCTCACCCACCTCCCGCTCACCGCCCGGGACGTCCGCCGGGGCAGGGAGGCCTTCCGCCACATCAGCCAGGGCCGCCACACCGGCAAGAACGTGCTCACCCTTCCGGCGTCGTTGGATCCGGAGGGGGCGGTGCTGGTGGTCGGTGGGACGGGGGTGTTGGGGGCGTTGCTGGCGCGTCATCTGGTGGTGGCGTGCGGGGTGCGGCACCTGGTGCTGGTGAGTCGTCGGGGTGTGGAGGCGCCCGGGGCGGCGACACTGCGGGACGAGCTGTTGGAGTTGGGCGCGCGCAGTGTGGTGGTGCGGGCGTGTGACGCGGCCGACCGGGTGGCGTTGGGGGTGCTGGTCGACGAGGTGGTGGCGCAGCGGCCGTTGACGGGTGTGTTCCACGTGGCGGGGGTGCTGCGCGACGGGGTGCTGGTGTCGCTGGGTGCGGAGGCGCTGGGGGAGGTGTTGCGGTCGAAGGTGGACGGCGCGTGGGCGTTGCACGAGGTGACGCGGGAGCGGTGCCCCGGGCTGGCGGCCTTCGTGCTGTACTCCTCGGTGTCGGGCCTGGTGGGCACCGCGGGTCAGGCGAACTACGCGGCGGCGAACACCTTCCTGGACGCGCTGGCGCAGGAGCGGTCGGCCCGGGGGCTGCCGGGCCTCTCGCTGGCGTGGGGGCTGTGGGAGCAGGAGTCCGGCATGACCGCCGGCCTCGACGACACGGCCTTCCAGCGCTTCGAGCGGTACGGCATCGGAAAGATCCCCTCCGAGCAGGGCATGGCGCTGTTCGACGAGGCACGGCAGGGAAGCGAGCCGGCGGTGGCACCGCTGGTGCTCGACCCGGCGCGACTGCACGCGAGGGCCGCCGTGGCCGACTTGCCACCGCTGCTGCGCGGCCTCGTCTCCGCCCCGGCCCGGCGTACGGCGGCCCCGGCCGCGACACCGAGGACGGCGGGCGCCTCCACCTGGACCGACCGGATCGCGGGGGCGGCCGGAGGGCGCGGCCTCGACGTCGTGACGGAGCTCCTGTGCCAGGAGATCGCCGACGTCCTCGGCCACTCGGGGCCCGGAGCCATCGACACCGGCGCGGAGTTCCGGGGGCTCGGCCTCGACTCCCTCACCCTCGTCGAACTGCGCAACCGGCTCAACGCGGCCACCGGGCTCAGGCTCCCCGTCAACGTGCTGTTCGACCAGCCCACACCGGACGAACTGGCCGCCCACCTCCTGGCGGCCCTCGAACCCGGGCAACCGGACCCGGTCTCGCGCATCCTCGCCGACGCCGACCGGATGGAGGAGGCGTTGAAGCTCTTCGCCGGCGAGCGCGAGGACCGCACCAGGGTCACCACCCGACTGACGCAGATCCTTCGCGCCTGGCAGCGGGAGCAGGACGAACCCGCCGAATCCGCCGACGACCTCGACCACGTGACCGACGACGAACTCTTCGACGCGCTCGACAACGAACTGTCGCGCTGAGGTAAGGGAAAGGTGAGCCCCATGTCCAACGAAGCCAAGCTCCGCGACTACCTCAAGCGCGCCACGGCGGACCTGCGCGAGGCACGACAGCAGGCCAGGGAACTGGAGGAGAAGGCCCACGAACCCATCGCGATCGTGGGCATGGGGTGCCGCTACCCGGGCGGGGTGAGCTCGCCGGAGGACCTGTGGCAGCTGCTGTCGGAGGGGCGCGACGCGATCTCCGGCTTCCCCGAGGGACGGGGATGGAACCTGGACGGCTCCGGCGCCCCGGCCCGGGACCAGGACGCGCGGGGACCCGGCTCGATCCCCACCCGGAGCGGCGGATTCCTGCACGACGCGGACCTGTTCGACGCGGGGTTCTTCGGCGTCTCGCCGCTCGAGGCCGAGGCGATGGACCCGCAGCAGCGGCTGCTGCTGGAGGTGTCCTGGGAGGCGCTGGAGCGGGCGGGGATCCGTCCCGACACCCTGAAGGGCAGTGCGACCGGTGTCTTCACCGGGCTGATCTCCGGGGAGTACGTCTCCCGGCTGTCCTCCGTCCCCGCCGAGGCCGAGGGCTACGCCGGTACGGGGAACACGGCCAGTGTCGCGTCCGGCCGGGTGGCCTATGTGCTGGGGCTGGAGGGCCCGGCCGTGTCGGTGGACACGGCGTGCTCGTCGTCGCTGGTGGCGCTGCACCTGGCGGTGCAGTCGCTGCGGCGGGGCGAGTGCGCGATGGCGCTGGCCGGCGGTGTCACCGTCATGGCGGGCCCGTCCACGCTCGTCGAACTCGGCAAACAGGGCGGTCTTTCCCCGGACGGCCGGTGCCGGGCCTTCGGCGAGGAGGCCGACGGGACGGGGTTCGGCGAGGGCTGTGGCGTGCTGGTTTTGGAGCGGTTGTCGGACGCGCGGCGGGCTGGGCATCGGGTGTTGGGGGTGGTGCGGGGTTCGGCGGTGAACCAGGACGGTGCGTCGAACGGGTTGACGGCGCCGAGTGGTCGGGCGCAGGTGCGGGTGGTGCGCGGGGCCTTGGAGGACGCCGGGTTGTCGGCGGGTGACGTCGACGCGGTGGAGGCGCACGGGACGGGCACGCGGTTGGGGGACCCGATCGAGGCGCAGGCCTTGCTGTCCGCGTACGGGGCGGGGCGCGAAGTGCCCTTGTGGCTGGGGTCGGTGAAGTCGAACATCGGTCATACGCAGGCCGCCGCGGGTGTGGCGGGTGTGATGAAGATGGTGCTGGCGATGCGGCACGGGGTGTTGCCGCGGACGTTGCACGCGGAGGTGCCGTCGTCGCATGTGGACTGGTCCTCGGGCGGGGTGGAGCTGCTGAGCGAGGCGCGGGAGTGGCCTGAGGTGGGTCGGCCGCGGCGGGCGGGTGTGTCGTCGTTCGGGATCAGTGGGACGAACGCGCATGTGATCGTGGAAGGGGTCACCGAGGAGTCAACTACCTCTCCCGATGGCCCTGTTGATGATGTGGTGCCGTGGGTGGTGTCCGGCCGGTCGGTGGAGGCGTTGCGGGCGCAGGCGGGCCGGCTGGCGGAGCACCTGACGGAGCACCCGGAGGTCGGAGCGAGCGATGCCGGCTGGTCGCTGGTCGCGCAGCGCTCACTGTTCGAGCAGCGCGCCGTCGTGACGGGTGCCGACCGTGAAGAACTGCTCGCGGGACTGCGCGTCCTGGCCGAGGGCGGCACGGCGGACAACGTCACCGTCACGCCCCCCACCACGCCCCCCGACGGTCGGCGCGGCACCGTCTTCGTCTTCCCCGGCCAGGGCTCCCAGTGGGCCGGCATGGCACGGGAACTGCTCGCCGGGTCACCGGCGTTCGAGGAACAGCTCCGCGCCTGCGACCAGGCCCTGACCCCGTACGTCGACTGGTCCCTGCTCGACGTGCTGAACGGCCGTGACGGCGCACCCCCGCTGCACCGGGTCGACGTCGTCCAGCCGGCCCTCTGGGCCGTGATGATCGGACTGGCCGCGGTCTGGCGCTCCCTGGGCGTGCGCCCCGACGCGGTGGTGGGCCACTCCCAGGGCGAGATCGCCGCCGCCCATGTCGCGGGAGCGCTGTCCCTGGACGACTCGGCCAAGATCGTCGCCATCCGCAGCCGGGCCCTGCTACGCCTGGCGGGCACCGGCGGCATGGTCTCCGTCGCCGCCCCGGTCGAGGACGTGCGCGCACTGCTGGCCACCATCGACGGCCATGCCGAGATCGCCGCGGTCAACGGCCCCTCGTCGACCGTGGTCTCGGGCGGCTCCGAGGCCCTCGACCAGGTCACGGCCCGCTGCGAGGCGGGCGGGATCGTGAGCCGCCGCATCGACGTCGACTACGCCTCCCACTCCGCGAGCGTCGAGCCGCTGCGTGAGCAGCTCCTGGCGGAGCTGGCCGGCATCACCCCCACGACCTGCGACACCGCCTTCTACTCCAGCGTCACCGCGACCGCCCTCGACACCACGCGGCTGGACGCCGACTACTGGTACGAGAACCTCCGGCGGCCGATCCGGTTCCAGGAGGCCGTCCAGGCCGCGGCCGACGGCGGCCACGGGTTCGTCGTGGAATCCAGCCCGCACCCCGTCCTGACCGCCGGCATCGAGGAGACCCTCGGCGGCGAGCGGGTCGTCGTGGGCTCCCTGCGCCGTGACCACGGGGCCGTCCGGCAGATCCTCACGAACGCGGCCCGCCTCCACACCGGCGGACTGCCCGTCGACTGGTCCCAGCTCTTCGCCGGGGCGCGGCCGGTGGAGCTGCCGACGTACGCCTTCCAGCGCCGCTCCTACTGGCTGAAGGAGGACACCGCCGTCGCGGACGTCGCCTCGGCGGGTCTGGAGACGGTGGGGCACCCGCTGCTGGGCGCGGCGGTCGAGCGGCCCGACGGGAACGGCTGGGTGCTCACGGGCCGGCTCTCGCCCACGACCCACCCCTGGGCCGCGGACGTTCCGCACGCCGTACTGCTCGAACTGGCGCTGGCCGCGGCCGACCGGGCCGGGTGCGACCGGCTGGAGCGGCTGACCGTCGAGACGCCCCTGAGCCTCGGACGGACCGCGACCGACGTGCAGGTCGTGGTCGAGGCGCTGGGCCGCGGCCGCTGCTCCCTCGCCGTCTTCTCGCGGGCTTCCGGAACCTGGATCCGGCACGCCACCGGGGAACTGACCGAGACCCCGGTCGACGCCGGGCCGGCGCCGGCCGCCACGGGCCCGGACCACGAGGTCCTCCGGGCGGATGTGGAACTCCCGTCCCACACCGACCCCGTGGGGTACGGCGTGCACCCGGTGCTGCTGGCCGCCGCACTGCGACCGTTCGCCGGAACCGGTGCGCCCCGCACCTGGTCCGGCGTCGAGCTGTACGCCACCGGGGCCACCGCGCTGCACGTGTCGCTGACGCCCACGGGAGCCGGCACCGCGCGGGTGTCGGCGGTGGACGCGATGGGCGAACCGGTGCTGAGCATCGCCGAAGTGACGATAAGTCAGAACACCGAGGACACGGCCGAGGTCGAGTCCGAGGTCCACGACGACCTGTTCCACCTGGACTGGACCGCACTCGGCGGCCACGCCGTCCGGCCCTCCGCCGAGGACTCCTTGGGCGTGCTCGGCTCCGCCGACGGGCTCGCTCTCCCCGGTGCCGTGGCGTACCCCGACCCGGCCGCCCTGGCCCGGGCCGCCGAGGTGCCCGGCACGGTGATCCTCCCCTGCCTGGACGCGGAGGGCGACGGGCGGGACGTGCCCGGCGCGGCCCGCGCCGTCGCCCAGCGCGTACTGGAGGTGCTGCAGGACTGGCTGGCCGAGGGGCGGTTGGCCCGCTCACGCCTCGTCGTCCTCACCCGCGGGGCCGTCGCCACCGCCCCCGACGAGGGCGTGAGCGCGCTGCCGGCCTCGGTCCTGTGGGGTCTGCTGCGCTCCGCCCAGACCGAACACCCGGACCGCTTCGTCCTCCTGGACGTCGACACCGACCCGGACCGCGGCGTCCTGGCCGCGGCCCTCGCGACCGGCGAGCCGCAACTCGCCCTGCGCGACGGCACCCTGCTCGCCCCCCGACTCACCCGGACGGCACCGGCCGAGCTCCGGGCCCCGGTGCCGTTGGACCCGGAGGGGGCGGTGCTGCTGGTGGGCGGTACGGGGGTGTTGGGGGCGTTGCTGGCGCGTCATCTGGTGGTGGCGTGCGGGGTGCGGCACCTGGTGCTGGTGGGCCGTCGGGGCGTGGAGGCGCCCGGGGCGGCGACACTGCGGGACGAGCTGTTGGAGTTGGGCGCGCGCACTGTGGAGGTGCGGGCGTGTGACGCGGCCGACCGGGTGGCGTTGGGGGTGCTGGTCGACGAGGTGGTGGCCCAGCGGCCGCTGACGGGCGTGTTCCACCTGGCGGGTGTGCTGCGCGACGGGGTGCTGGTGTCGCTGGGTGCGGAGGCGCTTGGGGAGGTGCTGCGGTCGAAGGTGGACGGCGCGTGGGCGTTGCACGAGGTGACACGGGAGCGGTGCCCCGGGCTGGCAGCGTTCGTCGTGTACTCCTCGGTGTCGGGCCTGATCGGCGGTGCCGGTCAGGCGAACTACGCGGCGGCGAACACGTTCCTGGACGCGCTGGCGCAGGAGCGGTCGGCCCGGGGGCTGCCGGGCCTCTCGCTCGCGTGGGGCTTGTGGGAGCAGGAGTCCGGCATGACCGCCGGCCTCGACGAGGGCGACCTCGGCCGCATCCGGCGCTCCGGCGTCCTGCCGCTGCCCACGCCGCGGGCCCTCGCCCTCCTCGACCTCGCGATCCGCGCCCGCCGACCCGTGATGGCTCCCGTCCGCCTGGACTCCGTCGGCCTGCGCGAGCGCTCCACCGGGCCGGTGCCCTCCGTCCTGCGCCGACTGGTACGCCGCCCGCGCCGGATCGCGGCCACCGGTGCCGAGTCGTTCTCCCTGGCCGGCCTGCTGTCCGGCGGCCGGGAGGACGAGCGGGGCCGCCGTCTGCTCGACCGACTGCGCGACCAGCTGCTCGAACACCCCGAGGTCTCCCACGCGATCCCCGTCCTGGTGCGGGCTGAAGATCCCGCGGAGCAGGAGCAGGAGCAGGAGCAGGAGCAGGAACAGGAACAGGAGCGGACGACGGCCCGGGCCGAGACCAGGCTCGTGGCCTACGTCCTGCCCGGCCCGTCCCCGAAGGTGCTCCAGGAGCTCCGCGACCGCCTGCCGGCCCACCTCGCCCCCGTCGAGATCCTCGGCGCCGACGAGCCGCACGCCCGGGAGGCGGTCCTCTGCGGGCTCTTCGCCGAACTGCTCGGCCTCACCCGGGTGGCACCCGGCGACAGCTTCTTCGACATCGGCGGCCAGTCCCTGCTCGCCACCCGCCTGATCAGCCGCGTCCGCGGTGTCCTCGACGCCGAGATCCAGCCCGGCGAGCTGTTCGAGCACCCGAGCCCGGGCGCCCTGGCACTCCGTCTCGGTCACGGAACCGGGGAGCGGCGCACCCGCCTCGCGCCCGTCTCCCGACCGGACGTCCTTCCCCTCTCCTTCGCGCAGCAACGCCTCTGGTTCCAGCACAAGTTGGAGGGCCCGTCGGCGACGTACAACGTGCCGCTCGCGCTGTGGATGTCGGGGGAGCCGGACCCGGCGGCGCTGGCGGCCGCGCTGAACGACGTGGTGGGCCGGCACGAGTCGCTGCGGACGGTGTTCGAGGAGGTGGACGGCGAGCCGTGCCAGCGGGTGCTGGCCGAGTTCGAGGTGCCGTTGGAGACGCGGCGGCTCGAAACCGCCGACCTGCGCGAGGAGTTGGACGAGGCCGCCCGGTACGCCTTCGACCTGGCGACCGAAGTGCCCATCCGGTCCTGGCTGTTCAGTACCGGCCCGACCGAACACGTCCTGCTCGTCGTGCTGCACCACATCGCGGGCGACGGGTGGTCCATGGTGCCGCTGGCCCGCGACCTGGCCGAGGCCTACGCGGCCCGGCTGGAGGGTGCGGCGCCGGGGTGGGAGTCGCTGCCGGTGCAGTACGCGGACTACACCCTCTGGCAGCGCGACCTCCTGGGTGGGCCGGACGACCCCGACAGCCTCTTCGGTCGCCAAGTGGACTACTGGCGACAGGAGTTGGCCGACCTCCCGACGGAGGTGAGCGCCCCCGCCGACCGGGCGCGGCCCGCCGTGGCCTCGTACGCCGGAGACGTGACCCCCTTCGCGCTCGACCCGGACCTGCACCGCGCGCTGAGCGAACTGGCCCGCGCCCACGACGCCACCGTCTTCATGGTCCTGCAAGCCGCTCTCGCCGCCCTGCTGACCCGGCTCGGCGCCGGCACCGACATCCCGCTCGGCAGCGGCATCGCCGGCCGGACCGACGAGGCGCTCGACCGGCTGGTGGGCTTCTTCGTCAACATGCTGGTCCTGCGCACGGACACCTCGGGCGACCCGTCGTTCGCCGAACTCGTCACCCGGGTACGGGAGACCAGCCTCGCCGCCTACGCCCACCAGGACGTCCCCTTCGAGTCCCTGGTGGAGGAGATCAACCCGCACCGTTCGACCGCCCACCACCCGCTGTTCCAGGTGGCCCTGACCCTGCAGAACAACGAGCAGGCCCGGTTCCGCATGCCCGGACTCGACGTCCGCCCGGAACTCGTCGGCACCGGGACCTCCCGCTTCGACCTCTTCTTCAGCCTGACGGAGAGCCACGGCGCGAACGGCGAACCCGCCGGCATCGACGCGTACGTCGAGTACGCCACGGAGCTCTTCGACGCCTCCACCGTCGACGCCCTGATCCACCGGTGGACCGCGTTCATGCGCGCCCTGCTCCACGACCCCGCGGCCCCCATCGGCGCGGCGGACATCCTCACCCCGCGGGAGCACGCGCGGATCACCGGGTGGAACACCGGCCCCACCCGCGACACCACCGGGTCGAGCCTGCCGGCGCTGTTCGCCGCCCAGGCCGCCCGCACCCCTGACGCGACGGCCCTGGTCTGCGAGGACGTCGAACTGACCTACCGGGAACTGGACGCCCGCGCCAACCGGATCGCCCACTGGCTGCGCGCCCGAGGCATCGGCGCCGAGCAGCACGTGGCCGTCCTCTACGAGCGCTCGCCCGAGCAGATCGCGGCCGTCCTCGGTGTCCTCAAGGCGGGCGCCGCCTACGTCCCCCTCGACCCCGAGTACCTCGCCGAGCGGGTCGGCCACATCCTGGCCGACGCCGCCCCGGAGCTGATCCTGACCACCCGGGCGCTCGCCGACACGGTCGGCACCCTGCACGACGGCACCGAGACCGTGGCCACCGACGACCCAGGGACGGCCGCCGCCCTGGCCGGCTGCCCCGACCACGACCCGGAGCCCGCCGCACCGCCGCACCCCGGCCACCCGGCCTACGTCATCCACACCTCCGGCTCCACCGGCGTGCCCAAGGGCGTCGTCGTCACCCACCAGGGCCTCGGGAGCCTGGCGAGCACCCTGCTGCGACAGTGCGCGGTCACCCCCGACTCCCGGGTGCTCCAGCTTTCGTCGCCCGGCTTCGACGCGGCCGTCCTCGAACTGACCATGGCCTTCGCGGCCGGCGCCGCCCTCGTCCTGGGCGGCCGGGACCGCCTCGTCGGCGCCGAACTGGCCGACGTCCTGGCCGACCGCCGGATCACCCACGCGCTCATCCCGCCGTCCGTGCTCGGCACCCTGCCGGCCGGATCCGCCGAGGCGCTCACCGGGTTCCGCACCCTGATCGTGGGAGCCGAGGCGTGCGGCGCCGACCTGGTGCGGACCTGGTCGCCGGGACGCCGCATGGTCAACGCCTACGGCCCGACCGAGTCCACGGTCGTCGCGGCCATCAGCGAGCCGCTCACCGGCGGTGACGTACCGATCGGACGCCCCGTCGACAACACCCGGGTCCGGGTCCTGGACGAACGCCTGCGGCCGGTGCCGCCGGGCGTCCCCGGCGAGCTGTACCTGGCGGGCGCGGGCCTGGCCCGCGGCTACCTCGACCGGCCCGGGCTCAGCGCCCAGCGCTTCGTGGCCGATCCGTTCGGCCCGGCCGGCACCCGCATGTACCGCACGGGCGACGTCGTGCGCTGGACGGCACAGGGGCAACTCGAGTACCTGGGCCGGGCCGACCAGCAGGTCAAGGTCCGCGGCTTCCGGATCGAACCCGGCGAGATCGAGGCCGTCCTGCGCGAGCAGTCCGGTGTCGCCCAGGCCGTGGTGGTGGTCCGCGAGGACCGCGAGGGCGACCCGCGGCTCGTCGCGTACATCGTGCCCGAGGGCGAGGGCGCCGAGGACGACCAGGTGGACGAGTGGCGCGAGATCTACGACGACGTCTACGGCGGCGCCGGGACGGAGACACCCGGGTTCGGCCAGGACTTCACCGGCTGGAACAGCTCCTACACCGGTGAGCCGATCCCGCTCGACGAGATGCGCGACTGGCGCGACGCCGCGGTGCGGCGCATCACGGAACGCCCGCCCCGGCGCGTCCTGGAGATCGGCGTGGGCTCCGGCCTGCTCTTCGGCCCGCTGGCCCCCCGGGCCGAGACCTACTGGGCGACGGACTTCTCCGCGCCCGTGATCGAACGCCTCACCGCCCAGTGCGAGACCGCCGGACTCGCCGACCGGGTACGGCTGCTGTGCCGGCCCGCCGACGTCGTGGACGACATCCCGGCCGAGTACTTCGACACCGTCGTCCTCAACTCGATCATCCAGTACTTCCCCGACGCCGACTACCTGGCCCGGGTCCTGGACGGCGCGCTCGGCCGGCTCGCCCCCGGCGGGCGCATCGTCGTGGGCGACGTCCGCCACCGCGGCTCGCTGCGCGCCTTCCAGACCGGGATCCACCTCGGCCACGCGGCGGAGGACAGCACCGGCGAGCAGCTCAGGGCGGCCGTGGAACACGCGGTGATCATGGAGAAGGAACTGGTCATCGACCCGGACTTCTTCACCGTCTGGGCGCGGCGCCACCCCGAGGCGGTGGCCGGCGTCGACATCCGGCTCAAGCGCGGCGCCCACCACAACGAGCTGACCAGGCACCGCTACGAGGTCGTCCTGCACAAGGCGGACGGGACCGCCCGGGCCGAGTCCCTCGCGAACGTGCCGGAACTCGTCTGGGGCCGCGATCTCACGAGCCTCCAGGACCTGGCGGGCCTGGACGCCCTCACCTCCGGGGCCGGGCCGGTCCGGGTCACCGGCCTCGTCAACAGCCGGCTGACCGGAGAGGTCGCGGCGGCGGAGGAACTCGCGCACGAGGCGTCGCCGCAGCGGCTCCGCGCCCGGCTGAGCACGGGGCGGGCCGACGGGACCGCACCCGGGGCCGTCGACCCGGAGGCCCTGCACGAGTGGGGCGAGCGGCACGGCTGCCAGGTGCTGACCACCTGGGCGCCCGGCGCGCCGGACGCCCTCGACGCCGTACTCGTTCCCGGCGGGCGCGCGGACGCCGTCTACACGGACGTGCACCGACCGGCGTACACCCAGGACAAGCCCCTGTCGGCCCTGGTGAACAACCCCCTGGGCTCCCGGACGACCGGACGCGTCCTGGCTGGGCTGCGGGACGCCCTGCGGCAACGGCTGCCCGAGTACATGGTGCCGTCCGCCGTCATCGCCCTCGACGCGCTGCCGCTCACCTCCAGCGGCAAGCTCGACCGGCGGGCCCTCCCGGCTCCCGACTACGCGTCGCGGTCGGCGCGCGGGCCCCGTACACCGCGGGAGGAGATCCTCTGCGGCCTGTTCGCGGAGGTGCTGGGAGTCGACCGGGCCGGGATCGACGACGACTTCTTCGACCTGGGCGGGCATTCGCTGCTGGCGACGCGGCTGGTGAGCCGGGTGCGCTCGGTGCTGGGCGTGGAACTGCCGTTGCGTGCGGTGTTCGAGACTCCGACGGTGGCCGGGCTGGTCGAGCGGTTGTCCTCCGGCGGTGCGGTGCGCCCGGAGCTGGTGGCGGGGGAACGGCCGGAGCGGTTGCCGCTGTCGTTCGCGCAGCAGCGGTTGTGGTTCCTGCACCGGCTGGAGGGTCCGTCGGCGACGTACAACATGCCGTTGGCCTTGCGGTTGTCGGGTGTGCTGGACCGGGGTGCGTTGGCCGCCGCGCTGGACGACGTGGTGGGCCGGCACGAGTCGCTGCGGACGGTGTTCGCGGAGGTGGACGGCGCGTCGTACCAGCGGGTGCTGGCCGGCGTGCGGGTGCCGTTCGAGGTGTGCGAGGTCGAACCCGGCGGTCTGGACGCGGTGTTGGCGGGCGCGGCGCGGTACGCCTTCGACCTGGCGGCCGAAGTGCCCATCCGGTCATGGCTGTTCAGCACCGGCCCGTCGGAGCACGTCCTGCTCGTGGTGCTGCACCACATCGCGGGCGACGGGTGGTCCATGGCGCCGTTGGCGCGTGATCTGGCCGAGGCCTATGCGGCCCGGCTGGAGGGTGCGGCGCCGGGGTGGGAGCCGCTGCCGGTGCAGTACGCGGACTACACGCTGTGGCAGCGCGAGCTGCTGGACGGTGTACGGGAGGATGAACTCGCCTATTGGCACGGCCAGTTGGCTGGTCTGCCGGAGGAGGTGAGCCCGCCCGCCGACCGGGCTCGGCCGGCGGTGGCCTCGTACGCGGGGGAGACGGCGTCGTTCGGGCTGAGTCCGGCTCTGTACCGTGCCGTCGGCGAGGTGGCGCGGGCCCATGACGCCACGGTGTTCATGGTGTTGCAGGCGGCGTTGGCCGTGCTGTTGTCCCGTCTGGGGGCGGGGGAGGACGTTCCCATCGGTTCGCCGGTGGCGGGGCGTTCGGACGAGGCGCTGGACGACCTCGTCGGGTTCTTCGTGAACACGCTGGTGTTGCGGACGGATGTGTCGGGTGATCCCTCGTTCGCCGAGCTGGTCGGTCGGGTGCGCGAGGCCGGTCTGGGCGCCCTGGCGCACCAGGACGTGCCGTTCGAGTACCTGGTGGAGGAGTTGAACCCCCGGCGGTCGGCGGCTCGGCATCCGCTGTTCCAGGTGATGCTGGCCTTGCAGAACACCGAGCAGGCGCGGTTCGAACTGCCCGGCCTGGAGGTGGTGGCGGAGCCGGTGGGCACGGGCGTGTCCCGGGTCGACCTCACCCTCAGCCTCGCCGAGGACCCTGACGGCGGGATGCGCGGGGTCGCCGAGTTCGCGACGGATCTCTTCGACCGGTCCACCGTCGAGGTGCTGCTCGACCGGTGGGTGCGGCTGCTGGAGGGGCTGACCGCGCGGCCGGAACTGCCGGTGGCCCAGGTCGACATCCTCACGCCCGAGGAGCGCCGGCAGCTGCTGCCGGGCCGGAACGACACGGACCTGCCCGCGCGCAGCCTGGTCACGGCGTTCCGGGCGCAGGTCGAGCGGGTCCCCGACGCCGTCGCGGTCGTCGCCGACGGCACCCGGCTCACGTACGCCCAGCTCGACGAGCGGGCCGACCGCCTCGCCCACGAGCTGATCGGCCGTGGTGTCGGCGCGGAACGCCTGGTGGCCATCGCCATGCCGCGGTCGATCGGCTTCGTGGTCGCGGTGCTGGCCGTGGTCAAGGCCGGCGGAATGTACCTGTCGCTCGACGCGCGCTACCCGGAGAGCCAGGTCCGCAGGATGTGGGCGGACAACGACGTCAACCTGCTGCTGACCGACTCGCCGACCCGCGTCCCGGCCTTCGTGCCCGGGGACCAGGTGCTGCTCGTCCAGGACGACGCCGCACACGTCCCGTCCACGTCCCCGTCCGCCCCGTCCACCCCGCCCGCCGGCGACCGCGGAGCGTCCCCCGAACCCGACCAGCTGGCCTGCGTCATCTACACGTCCGGATCCACCGGCACCCCGAAGGGCATCGGGCTCACCCACGCCGACATCACGTCCCTGGCCGACGACCCCGTGGTCGGCGGGTACCCCGCACGGGTGCTCCTCCACTCGCCGACCGCCTGGGACGCCCTGCCGTTCGAGCTGTGGATGCCCCTCCTGCTCGGCGGCCGGGTCGTCATCGCCCCCGACGTGCCGCTCGACGGACCGCATCTGCGCGACATCGTCCGCGACCACGGCATCACCTCCATGTGGATCACCGCGGGACTGTTCAAGGCGATGGCCGAGGACCACCCCGACTGCTTCGCGTCCATGAGCCAGGTCTTCACTGGAGGCGAGGTCGTCCCGCAGGGCCCGGTGCGGCGCGTCATGGCGGCCTGCCCGGACCTCACCGTGGTCAACGGCTACGGACCGGGTGAGACCACCACCTTCGCCACCCTGCACGCGATGGCGCCCGGCCACGACCCCGAGCCGTCCCTGCCGATCGGCCGGCCGGTCACCGGCAAGCAGGTGTACGTCCTCGACGAGCGCCTCGGCCTGGTGCCGCCCGGCGTGGTGGGCGAGCTGTACGTCGCCGGCGCCGGTATGGCGCGCGGGTACCTGGGGCAGCCGGGGCTGAGCGCCCAGCGCTTCGTGGCGGACCCGTACGGCCCGGCGGGCACCCGCATGTACCGCACGGGCGACCTCGCCCGCTGGAACCGGGACGGCCTGCTGGAGTTCGCCGGCCGGGCCGACCACCAGGTCAAGATCCGGGGCTTCCGGATCGAGCCGGGCGAGATCGAGTCGGGGCTGCGGCGCTGCGCCGGAGTGGCGCACGCCACCGTCGTCGTCCACACCGTCCGGGAGGGCGATGTCCGTCTGGTCGCCTACGTGGTGACCGAGCCCGGCACCGGGTTCGACCCGTCCGCGATCGCCGGGGAACTGCGCGGGCGGCTCCCGGAGTACATGGTCCCCTCCCTGATCACGGCCGTCCCCGCCATACCCCTGACGCCGAACGGGAAGGTGGACCGGGCCGCGTTGCCGGCGCCCGACTTCGGCGCCCTGGTGTCGGAGGGCGGCCGGGGGCCCCGTTCGGCGCGTGAGGCGGCGCTGTGCGAGGTGTTCGCGGAGGTGCTGGGAGTCGAACGGGTCGGGATCGACGACGACTTCTTCGACCTGGGCGGGCATTCGCTGCTGGTGATGCGGTTGATGAGCCGTGTCCGTGAACGGTTGGCTGCGGAGCTGCCGTTGCGTGCGGTGTTCGAGTCGCCGACGGTGGCCGGGCTGGTCGAGCGGCTGGCTTCGGGTGCTGTGGCGCGGCCGGAGCTGGTGGCGGGGGTGCGGCCGGAGCGGTTGCCGTTGTCGTTCGCGCAGCAGCGGTTGTGGTTCCTGCACCGGTTGGAGGGTCCGTCGGCGACGTACAACATGCCGTTGTCCATGCGGCTGTCCGGTGTGCTGGATCGGGGTGCGTTGGCGGCCGCGTTGGATGACGTGGTGGGCCGGCACGAGTCGCTGCGGACGGTGTTCGCGGAGGTGGACGGCGAGCCGTGCCAGCGGGTGTTGACCGGGGTCCGGGCGGCGTTCGAGGTGTGCGAGGTCGAACCGGCAGTCTTGCGCCGGGAGTTGGACGAGGCCGCGCGGTACGCCTTCGACCTTTCGACTGAACTGCCCATCCGTTCCTGGCTGTTCAGTACCGGACCGTCCGAACACGTCCTGCTCATCGTGCTGCACCACATCGCGGGCGACGGCTGGTCCATGGCGCCGTTGGCGCGTGATCTGGCGGAGGCGTACACGGCCCGGCTGGAGGGTGCGGCGCCGGGGTGGGAGCCGCTGCCGGTGCAGTACGCGGACTACACGCTGTGGCAGCGCGAGGTCCTGGACGAGGTGCGCGACGGCCAGATCGCGTACTGGCGCGGCCAGTTGGCGGAGCTCCCGCAGGAGGTGAGCCTGGCCGCCGACCGCGTGCGGCCGGCAGTCGCCTCGTACACGGGTGACGTGACCACCTTCGCCCTCGATCCGGACCTGCACCGTGCACTGGGCGAGTTCGCGCGGTCGTCGAACGCGACGTTGTTCATGGTGTTGCAGGCGGCCTTGGCCGTGTTGCTGTCCCGTCTGGGTGCGGGGGAGGACGTTCCCATCGGTTCGCCGGTGGCGGGGCGTTCGGACGAGGCGCTGGACGACCTGGTCGGGTTCTTCGTGAACACGCTGGTGCTGCGGACGGACGTGTCGGGTGATCCGTCGTTCGCCGAGCTGGTGGGCCGGGTGCGCGAGGCCGGTCTGGGTGCCCTGGCGCACCAGGATGTGCCGTTCGAGTACCTGGTGGAGGAGTTGAACCCCCGCAGGTCGGCGGCTCGGCATCCGTTGTTCCAGGTGATGCTGGCCTTGCAGAACACCGAGCAGGCCCGGTTCGAACTGCCGGGCCTGGAGGTGGCGGAGGAACCGGTGGGCACGGGCGTGTCCCGGATGGACCTGACGCTCAGCCTCGCCGAGGAGCCCGGCGGCGGGATGCGGGGAATCGCCGAGTTCGCGACGGACCTCTTCGACCGCTCCACCGTCGAGCTGTTCCTCGACCGGTGGGTGCGCCTGTTGCAGGGGTTGGCCGCGCGGCCGGAACTGCCGGTCGGCCAGGTCGACATCCTCACGCCCGAGGAGCGGCGACAGCTGCTGTCGGGCTGGAACGACACCGGCCGGGACGTGCCGGCGACGACCGTGCCGGAGCTGTTCGCCGCACAGGCGGCCCGGACGCCCGAGGCCACGGCCCTGGTCGCCGGGGCCGAAAGGCTCACCTACGCCCAGCTGAACGCCCGGGCCAACCGGATCGCCCACTGGCTCCTCGCCCAGGGCGTCCGACCGGGCGACACGGTGGCCGTGGCACTGCCCAGGTCGGTCGAACTGGTCGCCGTGCTCCTGGCCACGCACAAGGCCGGTGCCGCGTACCTGCCGCTGGACCTGGACTACCCGGCGGAGCGCACCGCGTTCATGTGCCGTGACGCGGAGCCCGTGTACGTGGTCGACGACCTCGACCTGATCAGCGGGCTGCTCGACGGGGACGGCGGTGACGCCACCGGGCCGGCCGTCGCCCAGCACCCCGGCCTGCCCGCCTACGTGATCTACACCTCGGGTTCCACCGGGCGCCCCAAGGGCGTTGTCGTCCCGCAGCGGGCCATCGTCAACCGGCTCCTGTGGATGCAGGACGAGTACGGGCTCGGCCCCGACGACCGGGTGCTCCAGAAGACCCCGTCGAGCTTCGACGTCTCCGTCTGGGAGTTCTTCTGGCCGCTCGTCACCGGCGCCACGCTCGTGGTCGCGGAACCCGGAGGCCACCGGGACCCGGCGTACCTGAGCCGGCTGATCCAGACGGAGGCCGTCACCACCGTCCACTTCGTGCCGTCCATGCTGGAAGCGTTCCTCGCCGACGAGTCCACCGCCCGCTGCACCGGCCTGACCCGGGTGATGTGCAGCGGGGAGGCGCTCCCGGCGGACCTGGCCGCGCGGTTCCACGACACGCTGCCCCAGGCGGAACTGCACAACCTCTACGGCCCGACCGAGGCCGCGGTGGACGTCACCTCCTGGCACAGCGTCGCCGACCCCGGGGTCGTACCCATCGGCCGGCCGGTCTGGAACACCCGCCTGTACGTGCTCGACGCGGCGCTGCGACCGGTGGCTCCCGGCGCCCCCGGCGAGTTGTACATCGCCGGAGTCCAGTTGGCCGACGGCTACCTGCGGCGGCCGGGAGTGACGGCCGAGCGGTTCGTGGCGAACCCCTTCGGCGCACCCGGCGACCGCATGTACCGCACGGGAGACCTGGCCCGCTGGACGGCCGACGGCGTCCTCCAGTTCCTCGGCCGGGCCGACCAGCAGGTCAAGATCCGGGGCTTCCGGATCGAGCCGGCCGAGATCGAGGCGGCTCTCTCCACCCATCCGGCGGTTCGCCAGGTCCTGGTCGTCGCTCGGGAGAACACCCTGGTGGCCTACGCGGTGCCGGAGGAGGGCGCCGGGATCGACACCCGGCAGCTCCGGGAACACCTGCGGGCCGCCTTGCCGGACCACATGGTCCCGGCGGCCGTCGTCCCCCTGGACCGGCTTCCCCTGACCCCGAGCGGGAAGGTGGACCGGGCCGCGTTGCCGGTGCCCGACTTCGGCGGGTCGGTGTCGGAGGGTGGCCGGGGGCCCCGTTCGGCGCGTGAGGCGGCGCTGTGCGAGGTGTTCGCGGAGGTGCTGGGGGTCGACCGGGCCGGGATCGACGACGATTTCTTCGACCTGGGCGGGCATTCGCTGCTGGCGACGCGGCTGGTGAGTCGTGTGCGCTCGGTGCTGGGCGTGGAGCTGCCGTTGCGTGCGGTGTTCGAGGCGCCGACGGTGGCCGGGCTGGTCGAGCGGTTGGGTGCCGGTGGTGCGGTGCGGCCGGAGTTGGTGGCGGGGGTGCGGCCGGAGCGGTTGCCGTTGTCGTTCGCGCAGCAGCGGTTGTGGTTCCTGCACCGGTTGGAGGGTCCGTCGGCGACGTACAACATGCCGTTGGCGATGCGGTTGTCGGGCGCGTTGGACCGGGGTGCGTTGGCGGCCGCGTTGGATGACGTGGTGGGCCGGCACGAGTCGCTGCGGACGGTGTTCGCGGAGGTGGACGGCGAGCCGTGCCAGCGGGTGCTGGCCGGAGTGCGGGTGCCGTTCGAGGTGTCCGAGGTCGAACCGGAAGTTCTGCGCCGGGAGTTGGATGAGGCCGCGCGGTACGCCTTCGACCTTTCGACTGAACTGCCCATCCGTTCCTGGCTGTTCAGCACCGGTCCGTCGGAGCGCGTCCTGCTCGTGGTGCTGCACCACATCGCGGGTGACGGGTGGTCCATGGCGCCGCTGGCGCGTGACCTGGCCGAGGCCTATGCGGCCCGGCTGGAGGGTGCGGCGCCGGGGTGGGAGCCGCTGCCGGTGCAGTACGCGGACTACACGCTGTGGCAGCGCGAGGTCCTGGACGACGTTCTCGACGGCCAGATCGCCTACTGGAGTGGTCAGTTGGCGGATCTTCCCGAGGAGGTGAGCCCGCCTGCCGACCGGGCCCGGCCGGCCGTGGCCTCGTACGCCGGTGACATGACGTCCTTCGTCCTCGATCCGGCTCTGCACCGTGCCGTCGGCGAGGTGGCGCGTGCCCATGGCGCCACGGTGTTCATGGTGCTCCAGGCGGCCTTGGCGGTGTTGCTGTCCCGCCTGGGTGCGGGGGAGGACGTCCCCATCGGTTCTCCCGTCGCGGGGCGTTCGGACGAGGCGCTGGACGATCTCGTCGGGTTCTTCGTGAACACGTTGGTGCTGCGGACGGATGTGTCGGGTGATCCGTCGTTCGCCGAGCTGGTCGGTCGGGTGCGTGAGGCCGGTCTGGGTGCGTTGGCGCATCAGGATGTGCCGTTCGAGTACCTGGTGGAGGAGTTGAATCCCCGGCGGTCGGCGGCTCGGCACCCGTTGTTCCAGGTGATGCTGGCCTTGCAGAACACCGAGCAGGCCCGGTTCGAACTGCCCGGCCTGGAGGTGGCGGAGGAGCCGGTGGGCACGGGCGTGTCCCGGGTCGACCTCACGCTCAGCCTCGCCGAGGAGCCCGGCGGCGGCATGCGGGGCGTCGCCGAGTTCGCGACGGACCTCTTCGACCGGTCCACCGTCGAGGGGTTCCTCGACAGGTGGGTGCGCCTGCTGGAGGCGTTGACCGCGCGGCCGGAGCTGCCGGTCGGCCAGGCCGACATCCTCACCCCCGACGAACACCGCGAACTGTCGCGGCTGGACTACGTCCTGGACCGGAACCTTCGACTCGTGCCGCGGGGTGTCGTGGGCGAGCTGTACGCCAGGGGCGCGGAGAGCGACCTGGCCGGCAGCGACCCGGAGCGCTGGGTGCCGGACCCGTTCGGTACGCCGGACGCGCGGATGTACCGCACGGGTGACCTGGCCCGCCGCCGGACCGACGACGGGCACCTGGAACTCGTCGGCCCCGCCGACCCGTTGGCCGCCGCCCTGGAGATCGAAGCCGTCCTGCGGACACTGCCCGGCGTCGCCGAGGCCGCCGTGGTGGTGGACGGCGAGGCGACGCGGTCGGTGGCCTATGTGGTGCCGCTCGTCATGAACCAGTTCTCCGTGTCGCGCCTGCACGAGGACCTGAAGCACCGGCTGCCGGACCACCGGCTGCCCGCGGTGGTCATGCCCGTCCCCGCCCTCCCGCTGACGGCGGACGGTGCGCTCGACCGGGCCGCCCTGCCCGACCCCGACCCCGACCACGCGCCGCGGGCGGTGCGGACGACGCGCTCGCCGCAGGAGGAGATCCTCTGCGGTCTGTTCGCGGAGGTGCTGGGGGTCGACCGGGTCGGGATCGACGACGGGTTCTTCGGTCTGGGCGGTCACTCGTTGATGGCGGCACGGCTGGTGAGTCGTGTGCGGTCGGTGCTGGGTGTGGAGCTGCCGTTGCGTGCGGTGTTCGAGTCGTCGACGGTGGCCGGGCTGGCGGAGCGGTTGTCTTCCGGTGGTGTGGTGCGCCCGGAGTTGGCGGCGGGGGTGCGGCCGGAGCGGTTGCCGCTGTCGTTCGCTCAGCAGCGGCTGTGGTTCCTGCACCGGCTGGAGGGTCCGTCGGCGACGTACAACATGCCCTTGGGGCTGCGGTTGTCGGGCGCGTTGGACCGGGGTGCGCTGGCGGCCGCGTTGGACGACGTGGTGGGCCGGCACGAGTCGCTGCGGACGGTGTTCGCGGAGGTGGACGGCGAGCCGTGCCAGCGGGTGCTGGCCGAGGCGCCGGTCCCGCTGGTGACGGTGGAGGTCGACGCCGACGGACTGCGCGACGCGATGGCCGAGGCCGCCCGGTACGCCTTCGACCTGGCGGCGGAGATCCCGCTCCGGGCGTGGTTGTTCGCCTCGGGCCCGTCGGAGCACGTCCTGCTCGTCGTGCTGCACCACATCGCGGGCGACGGTTGGTCGTTGGCGCCGCTGGCGCGTGATCTGGCGGAGGCGTACACGGCCCGGTTGGAGGGTGCGGCGCCCGGGTGGGAGCCGCTGCCAGTGCAGTACGCGGACTACACGCTGTGGCAGCGCGAGGTCCTGGACGAGGTGCGCGACGGCCAGATCGCCTACTGGCGCGGCCAGTTGGCGGAACTTCCGGAGGAGGTGAGCCTGCCGGCCGACCGTGCTCGGCCGGCGGTGGCCTCGTACGCGGGAGGGACGGCGTCGTTCGAGCTGGGCCCGGACCTGCACCGCGCACTGGGCGAGCTCGCGCGGTCGTCGAACGCGACGTTGTTCATGGTGTTGCAGGCGGGTCTCGCCGTGTTGCTGTCCCGCCTGGGTGCGGGGGAGGACGTCCCCATCGGTTCTCCGGTGGCTGGTCGCTCCGACGGGTCCCTGGACGACCTGGTCGGGTTCTTCGTGAACACGCTGGTGCTGCGGACGGACGTGTCGGGTGATCCGTCGTTCGCCGAGCTGGTCGGCCGGGTGCGTGAGGCCGGTCTGGGCGCGTTCGCGCATCAGGATGTGCCGTTCGAGTACCTGGTGGAGGAGTTGAATCCCCGGCGGTCGGCGGCGCGGCATCCGTTGTTCCAGGTGATGCTGGCGTTGCAGAACACCGAGCAGGCCCGCTTCGAGCTGCCGGGCCTGGAGGTGGCGGAGGAGCCGGTGGGCACGGGTGTGTCCCGGGTCGACCTCACCCTCAGCCTGGTCGAGGAGCCGGGTGGCGGGGTGCGCGGGGTCGCGGAGTTCGCGACCGATCTGTTCGACCGGTCCACCGTCGAGGGGTTCCTGGGCCGGTGGGTGCGGCTGCTGGAGGGGCTGGCCGCGCGGCCGGAGCTGCCGGTGGCTCAGGTCGACATCCTCACCCCCGAGGAGCGGCACCAGCTGCTGTCGGGCTGGAACGACACCGGCCGGGACGTGCCGGCGACGACCGTGCCGGAGCTGTTCGCCGCGCAGGCGGCCCGGACGCCCGAGGCCGAGGCCCTGGTCGCCGGGGCCGCGCGGCTCAGCTACGCCCAGCTCAACGCCCGGGCCAACCGGATCGCCCACTGGCTGCTCGCCCGGGGCATCCGACCGGGCGACACGGTGGCGCTGATGTACGAGCGGTCGGCGGACCTGGTGGCCGCGCTCCTCGGCGTCCTCAAGACGGGTGCGGCCTACCTGCCGGTCGACCCGGAGTTCCCGAGCGCCCGGGTGGCGCACATCCTCACCGAGGCCGCTCCCGCCCTCCTGCTCACCAGCGACGCCGTCGCCACGGGCGCCGGAGCGGGCGCCCTCGCGCAGCGCCCCTCCTCGGCGACGGTCGTCACCGACGCCCCCGGCACCGCGGCCGCCCTGGCGCTGTGCCCGGACACCGACCCGGCGCCGGTCGCCGGTGCCGCGGACCCGGCGTACGTCCTCTACACCTCCGGATCCACGGGCGCGCCCAAGGGCGTGGTCGTGGAGCACGGGGCGCTGTCGAACTTCCTCGCCGACATGGCCGCGCGCTTCCCGCTGACCACCGGGGACCGCTGGCTGGGTGTGACGACCGTCGGGTTCGACATCTCCGTGCTGGAGCTCTGCCTGCCGCTGACCAGCGGCGCCACGCTGGTGCTCGCCGACCGTGACACGGCCCGCACGCCCGCCGCGCTCGCCGGTCTGCTCCGGGCCACCGGAGCCACCGTCATGCAGGCGACCCCCACGCTGTGGCGGGCCCTCGCCGAGGAGCAGCCCGGGTGCCTCGACGGGCTCCGGGTCCTGGTGGGCGGCGAGGCGCTCCCGCCCGACCTCGCGCGGACCCTCGCCGCCCGCGCCGCCGAGGTCGTCAACCTGTACGGACCGACCGAGACCACCATCTGGTCCACGGCGGCCGGCATCGCCCCCGGGGCGGCACCGGAGCGCACGCCCATCGGAACGCCGATCGCCAACACGCGGGTGCACGTCCTCGACGAGCGCCTCGGCCTGGTGCCGCCCGGCGTGGTGGGCGAGCTGTACATCGCCGGCGCCGGCGTGGCGCGCGGGTACCTGGGGCAGCCGGGGCTGACCGCCCAGCGCTTCGTGGCGGACCCGTACGGTCCGGCCGGCACCCGCATGTACCGCACCGGCGACCTGGTGCGCCGGAACCGGGACGGCCTGCTGGAGTTCGCCGGCCGGGCCGACCAGCAGGTCAAGATCCGGGGCTTCCGGATCGAACCGGGCGAGATCGAGGTCCTGCTCCGGGAACAGCCCGGCGTGGCGCACGCCGTGGCGGTGGTGCGGGAGGACCGGCCGGGAGACCAGCGGCTGGTCGCCTACGTGGTGCCCGACGAGCCGGCCGACGCGCCGCACCTCGCCGAACGCCGCGACCTCCGGGACGCCCTGCGCCTGCGGCTGCCCGAGTACATGGTGCCGTCGGTTGTGCTCACCCTGCCCGCCCTGCCGCTGACCCCGAACGGCAAGCTCGACCGCCGAGCCCTTCCGGCCCCGGACCGGGGCGCCGCCGGCCGCGGGCCCGCCTCCCCCCAGGAGGCGGTGCTGGCCGGGCTGTTCGCCGAGGTCCTCGGGGTGGAGCGGGTCGGCGTGGACGACGGGTTCTTCGACCTGGGCGGCCACTCCCTGCTCGCCACCCGGCTGATCGACCGTGTCCGGGACGTGCTGGGCGTGGAGCTGCCGCTGCGCGCCCTGTTCGAGACCTCCGACGTGGCCGGGCTCGCCCGCCGCCTCGACGCGGACCACGACGGCTCGGCCGACGCCTTCGGTGTCGTCCTGCCCCTGCGGCCCCGCGCCGAGGGCGTGCCGCTGTTCTGCGTCCACCCGGGCGGCGGCCTGAGCTGGTCGTACGCCGGACTGCTGCGGCACCTGCCCGCGGAGGTGCCCGTCTACGGCATCCAGGCCCGCGGACTGTCCGAGCCGGACGACCTCCCGGGCAGCGTTGAGGAGATCGCCGACGACTACATCGCCGAGCTCCTCCGGCTGCGTCCCGAGGGCCCCTTCCCGTTGCTGGGCTGGTCGTTCGGCGGGGTGGTCGCCCACGCCATGGCGGCCCGGCTGCGGGAGCGCGGGTTCGACGTCCCGTTCCTGGTCCTCCTCGACGCGCAGCCCGCGCGGCCCAGGACCGCCGAGGAACTCGCCGAGGAGGCGACCCTCGACACGTCCATGGTGTACCGGACGCTGCTGACGGCGTTCGGGGTGCCCGTCGGCGACGGGGAACCGCTCACGCACGCGCGGTTCACGGAGCTGGCCCGTGAGCACCACGCGGCCGTGGCCGACTTCACCGAGGACCGGATCGCCGACGTCCTGCGGGTCATGGCCAACGACCTCCGGATCACCCCCGCCCACCGGCACACGCCGGTGGCGACGGAGGCCGTCGTGTTCGCGGCCACCCGGAAGGACCCGTCCGACCTGGTCACCCCGGAGATGTGGGCCCCGTACATCGACGGGCCGCTCGACCACCGCACGGTCGACTGCGGCCACGCCGCGATGGCCGGCCCGGAGGCGCTGCGGGTGATCGGGCCGATCCTCGCCGAGAGGATGCGCCGGCTCTCCTGAGCGGCGTGCCGGGGAACCGTGGGCCGGGGACCCGAGTGCCGGGGAACCGTGGGCCCGGGCAACCGCGGCCACGGTTCCCCGGGCCCGCGGGGAGAGACCGGAGACCAGCTCCAGAAGTCCGTAGATCCGTAGACGCAGAGATTCCGTAGACGCAGAGATGAGGACATCCCATGACGAACCCGTTCGAGGACCCGGACGCCGGCTACCTCGTGCTCGTCAACGACGAGGGGCAGCACTCCCTGTGGCCGGCCTCCCTCGCGGTGCCCGACGGCTGGGCGGTCGCCCACGCCGAGGACACCCGCGACACCTGCCTGGAGTACATCGACCGGCAGTGGACCGACATGCGGCCGCGCGGCCTGGCGGGGAGCATGCAGTCATGACCGGAGCCTCCCCGATCCAGGACGCGGTCCGCCGCTACTACTCACTGGTCGACGCCAACCGCTTCGACGAACTGGTGGAACTCTTCACCGCCGACGCGACCTACGAACGGCCGGGCTACCAACCCCTGGTCGGCCGGGGCGAACTGACCGCCTTCTACCAGGGGGAGCGGGTCATCGCCGACGGCCGGCACACGGTCGACCAGCTGCTGCTGTCCGGGCGGGAGGCCGCGGTGCGCGGCAGTTTCACCGGAACGCTCAAGGGGGGTGACGCGGTGAGCCTGCGGTTCGCCGACTTCTTCCGGACGGACGGCACCGGCCTCTTCGCCCACCGCGTCACGTACTTCTTCGCCCCCTTGGTGTGAACACCGCTGGTCTGAGTGCGAGGACGGCTACGGGGTCTCCCCGACGCGGCCGAGGACCAGCTCCACGAAGGACCGCGCCGTCGAGTTCCCGTAGAACTCGCGCGGCGTCACCTTGGGCAGCCCCCGTTGCCGCAGGTCCGACAGCATGCGGACCACCAGGAGGGAGTTGCCGCCGAGTTCGAAGAAGTTGCCGTCGGGTTCCACGTCGACACCCAGCAGACCGGACCACACGGCGAGGATCTCGGTCCCGAGGTCGCCCTTCGCCTCCGGATCCGCCGCGGCGCCGTCCCGGTCCGTGACCGGTGCCGGTGCCGGTGCCGCGGTCGGAGCCGGGGCCGGGGCGGGGCCGGTGGACGGGGCCGGGAGCCGGGAGAGGTCCGGCTTGCCGTTGAGGGTCAGCGGGATGCCGGACACCCCGGTGAGGCCGGCCGGCAGCATGTGGTCCGGCAGCACGCGCCGGGCCGTCCGCCAGACCTGGTCCACCGAGCCGCCGTCCCGGAGCACCACGTAGGCGTCGATGCGGGCGCCGGCCGGGTCCCCCGCCTCGCCCTCCCGGAAGACGACCGCCGCGTCGGCGACCCCGGGGTCCGAGGCCAGGACGGAGGTGATCTCGTCCAGCTCGATCCGGTGGCCCCGCACCTTCACCTGGTTGTCCAGCCGGCCGAGGTGGTCGAGCCGGCCGTCCGGCCTCAGCCGGCCCCGGTCGCCGCTGCGGTACACCCGCTCCCCGGTCACCGGGTCGTCGACGAATCGTTCCGCCGTCAGCTCGGGACGGCCGAGATAGCCGTCGGCCACCCCGGCACCACCCACGTAGATCTCACCGGCGGGCCCCGGCGGCAGGACGTGGCCGTGCTCGTCCCGGACCGACACCCACCAGCCGGGCAGCGCCCGGCCCACGGACCGGGACCGCTCCAGGACCTCGCGCGGGGTCACCTCCTGCGCGGTGACGTGGACGGTCGTCTCCGTGATGCCGTACATGTTGACCAGCCGGCACCGGCTGGGGGAGTGACGGGCGAACCACCGCCCCAGCATCGCCGTGTTCAGCGGTTCACCGCCGAAGACGACCAGCCGCAGGGCGAGCGGTGCGGTGCCCGGGGCCGACCGGGTGTCGGCCTCGATGAGCTGGGAGAACGCGGACGGGGTCTGGCTGAGGACGGTCACCCGCCGCCGGGCCAGCAGCTCGTGGAACTCGTCCGGGTCACGGGCCGCCCAGTGCGGTACGACGACCAGCCGGCCCCCGGTGAGCAGGCAGCCCCAGATCTCCCACACGGAGAAGTCGAAGGCGCTGGAGTGGAAGAACGTCCACACGTCGTCCGGTCCGAGCCCGAGGTCCGCGGACGTGGCACCGACCAGGGCCAGCACGTTGCGGTGGGGGACCACGACCCCCTTGGGGCGGCCGGTGGATCCCGAGGTGTAGATGACGTAGGCGGCCGTGTCGGTGTTGCCGGTCTTCCCGGTCTCCAGGGGTTCCTGCGCGTCCGTCAGTTCCTGGGGCGAGACCACGGTCACCCCCTCGATCCGGGGGAAGCGCGCCGGGTCCCCGATGACGACCGGCACCTGAGCGTCGGTCGCGGTGTAGCGCAGCCGCTCCTCGGGGTACCGGGCGTCCATCGGGACGTAGGCGCAGCCCGCCTTCAGCACGCCCAGCAGGGTGGCGACGAGCGTGGTGTCCCGCTCCAGGCACACCCCCACCCGTGCGCCGCCCACCCCGAGGGCGCGCAGCCCGGCGGCCACCCGCTCCGCCCGGTCGTCCAGCTGGCCGTACGTCAGGCTGCTCTCGTCGTCGGTCACCGCGACGGCGTCCGGCCGTTGCCGGGCCAGCTCCGCGATCCGCCCGTCGATGGTCTCCGGCGGCGTCCGCCGCTCCGGCCCGGGCCCGGCGGGCGCGGGCTCGCCGGGGTCGGCCGCGGGACGGAAGCCGCCCAGCCGGGTCACGGCCTCGGCCGCGGCGTGGTCCAGCAGGCCCAGCCGCGCCGTCGGAGTCGTCCCGGGCAGGGTGCGCAGCCGCTGGGCCAGGTGCAGGACGCTCCGTCCGAACCACTCCGCGGTCGGCGGCGCCACCGTGCGCGGATCGTGGTGGAGGCGGGCGGCGCAGGTGCCGTCGGGCTGCCGCTCCAGATGGAGGACCAGGGAGAGCCCCGACCCCGGGAACGGGGTGTAGGACGTGCCGGAGGCGGCGTCACCGAGGACCACGCCCACGCTCGCGACCGCAGCGCCGGGCAGCGGAGTGCCGGTGCCGGCCGCGAGGAGGTCCGCGACCGTGCCGTCCGCGTCGACCCGGACGGAGCGCACCGCGGGACCGCCCGCCCGGAACGCGCGGTCGAACACCGCGATGCGCGCCTCCGGCCCGCCCTGGTAGCGCGCCAGCGCCAGCGCCGCCGCGGCCACCAGCGGCTCCTCCCCGGGCCACTCCGGACGGTCCGTCAGCGGGACCGTCCCGGCGGCGGTGAGGTCCGGCGCCTGGCGGTCCCCCAGGCCCCAGGGCACCGTGAGCGGCGTGGTGTCCCCGTCCGACCCGTCTTGCGCGTCCTGCGCGTCCGGTGTGTCGAGGGAGGGCGGCGGGTCGCCGTCGAGGGGCTCACCGTCCAGGAGGAGCGCCGCCAGCCGCACGAGGGCGCCGTAGGGCACCGAACGCCGCGCCACCAGGACCGCGTCGACGACCCCGTCGGCGTACTCCACGAGCACGGCGCGCAACGGGGGTCCGCAGGGGTGCAGGGGCCGCTCGGCCTCCTGGCGGACGCGGGCGTGCCCGGGGCCGGTCGAGGAGTCCACCGCGAGCGGCAGGGTCCACAGCCTCGACCCCGCCGGCTCCGGCCGTTCCCTGCTCTCTTGTTCCAACAACGTCCGGCTCTGTTCCCGGTCGACCGGGTACCGGGCGCGTACCACCAGGCTGTGGCAGGCAGGAGTGCGTACGGTCATCAGATCTCCGTCTCCGAAGGGGGGCGGGCGGGCACGGTCACCGGGCGCTGAAGCCGCCGTCGACCGTGAGCACACTGCCGGTCACCTGGCGCGAGTCGTCGCCCGCCAGCCAGAGGGCCGCACCGGCGACGTCCGGGGGCTCGATGAGGGCGTTCATCGGCTGGGCCTGGACGAACACCTCCTCGTGTTCGTCGACGCGGACGTCGAGCGAGCGCGCTATCTCGGAGAGCATCCGGCCCTCGACCAGCGGGTCGTCCCGGACGGAGCCGGGGCAGAGCGCGTTCACCCGGACGCGGTGCGGCGCGTAGTCCAGTGCCGCCGCCTTGGTCAGGCCGATCATGCCGTGCTTGGCGGCGACGTAGCCGGCGAAGTGCCGGTAGCCCACGAGACCGGCCGTCGAGGCGATGTTGATGATGCTGCCCGAGCGCTGCTCGATCATCGCCGGGACCACGGCCTTGGTCATCCGCCAGGCGCCCGACAGGTCGACGTCCAGCATGAGCGACCACTCGTCCTCGGTGATCTCGTGGACCCTGCGGCCGGAGGGCGCGGCGATCCCCGCGCCGTTGACCAGGACGTCCAGCCGTCCGAACCGGTCGAGGCACTCCGCCACGACCGAGGTGACCCTTCGGAGGTCGCGCACGTCGCAGTGGGCCGGGAGCACCGTGACGCCGTGCCGCGCGCACAGGTCGGCCGTGTGCGCGAGCTGGGCGGCCGAGCCCATGGGGTAGCCCACGCCGGGGAGGTCGTCGGCGATGTCGAGCAGCAGCAGGTCGGCGCCCTCCGCCGCGAAGCGGACGGCACAGGCGCGGCCGAGCCCGCGCGCCGCCCCCGTGATCACGGCCGTCTTGCCCTTCAGCTGCACGGCGACCCTCCGCGGTCGGGGTCGGCCGGGGCGGCGCCGCCGTCGGAGAGTACCTGCGCGACCGTGGTCAGCAGCACCTCCGGGGAGTCGACCAGGTACATGTGGCTGCCGGGCAGTTCCCGGTAGTCGAAGGACGCCCCGGTGGCGCTCCGCCACTCCTCCGCCTGCGTCCGGGAGACGAGCCCGTCGTCGGCGCCGCGCAGCGAGGTGACCGGGAGCGGCAGCGGGGTGTCGGAGGCGGGGACGTAGTCCTCGTGCATCGCCACGTCGGCGCGCAGCAGGGGCAGGAGCAGCTCCCGCAGGTCGGGGTCGTCGAAGGCCGCGTGCCGGTAGCCGGCGAACTCGCCGACGCGGGCCAGGAACTCCTCGTCGTCCAGCCCGGTCGCCCGCCGCTCGCGCCCGCTGCCGGGGCCGGGGGACCCGCTCACGAAGAGGTGGCGGAGTCCGGAGCGTCCGCCCAGCTCGCGGGCCAGCTCGTACGCGAGGACGGCACCCAGGCTGTGGCCGAAGAGCGCGAACGGTGCCTCGCCGCCCACGAGTTCCAGTATTCGCGGGGCGAGGACGGCGGCGGCCTCCGACGCGTCGGTGAACGGCTCCTCCAGGAACAGCTCCTCGCGGCCGGGAAGTTGGAGGGGGACGACCTTGAGGCCGGGCGGTGCGACGTTCCAGGCGCGGTAGAACCCGGCTCCGCTGCCCGCGAAGGGAAGGCAGACGAGGGGCAACTCGGTGGGGGACACGACTCGTTCACTCCTTGTGTTCCGATGGGGCCGGAATGCTCATTTCGGGCATGGCACGCCGAAGCCCCGGCTCGGCGGGGCCGACGTCGGCCACCCGCTCCAACCGGAGCTTCTTCCTGCGGGTCAGGCGCGTTCGGCAGAGCTATGTCATGCCACGCCTGAGGTGAACTCGTGCTACGCGGTGCGGACTTCCCGTGTCTCCTTTCCGAGACCGGCGTCGCGGGCCAGCACGGCGGCGGAGGCCCGGTCGTGCACCTCCAGTTTCGCGAAGATCCGCGAGACGTAATTGCGTACGGTCTTTTCCGCCAGGAAGATCCGACGCGCGATCTGGTGGTTGCTCAGTCCGCCGGCGACCAGTTCCAGGATCTCGAGTTCCCTGCTGGTCAGTTCGGACAGCCCGGTCGTCTCCGGCAGGATCCGCACGGTGGAGAAATGCAGGCTGAGCCGGGAGGCGATGGTCCGGCTGAAGACGGCGCCCCCCTTGGCCACGATCTCGATGGAGTGGAGGAGTTCCTCGGAGGACCTCATGTGCGAGAGGTATCCGCTGACCCCGACGCGCAGGGCGGTGAAGACGGCGTCGTCGTCGTCGTTCTGCGACACCACCATCATTTTGGGCCTGGTCTTGTGGCGGCGGTATGTCGAGACGATCTGCTGGGCGTTCTCGTAGATGGACCTCTTCGAGGACGGCTCGCCCAGGATGACCACGTGCGGCTGTAATTCGGTGTTCTCGAGACATCGCATGCCGTCGAGGACGCCCACGGCCCGGCCGACGAGTGTGAATCTGCCATCCTGTTCGATGATTGTCTCCAGTCCGGCGAGTGAAACCGGATTGTCGCTGATGATGAACAGGTTGATCTCCATTTGTACGTCCCCCGTTTGGCACGTCGTACGGCTCGTTTTTCTTCGGTGCGTCATTCTTTGCAGGAGAAAGGCCGGTCCGGTGCTCCAGCGAGTATGGGTAGACGAATGATCGAAACGCAAGTTCCGCTCTTAACTGCAAGGGATCGTTCCGCTTGATGAGTGACTATCCGGTCATCCGGTATGTCTTCGCCGGACGGGTGTGGCGCGGGGACGCCGGCGGTCCCCTGGGCTCGCGGGTGAGCCCGGAGTCCCTGGGGCCACGGGCCCGGCGCGGCCCCGTCACCGGTTGCCCTCCCTCCGCGCCGGGCACCGTGCGGGCGCGGCGGACGGTGGCCGAAACGGGGAGGTGACGACTGTTTCCCGAGGAACGGATGTTTATCCAGAGACAGGGGGGGCATTGTCGACAGGCATATGGTGTGGACCAATGGGCCTGGTCGCCGGCGGGCGACAGTACACCCGCAGGGCGAATTGCGGTACACGCCGACCTTGATCCACACCCGTACTGGACGCGCCTCGAACCGGCCCCCTACGTTCGGCACATGGGTAATGCTCCTCGTCGGCGCCTGATCACACTGGACGTGCTGGCCGCGCTCGGGTTCGTGATCCTCCCGCAGGTGTCGGTGCTGCGTCCGGCCGACGGCGGCGAGGTGAGCGCCACCGCCGTGTGGCTGCTGTCCCTGGGCACCGCGCTGCCGCTGGTCGTACGGAGGCTGTGGCCGGTCCCGGTGTTCGCGGTCGCGTTCACCGCCGCCTGGGTGGCGCTGGTCGCCGGGGTCGGGCCGACCCCCTTCCTCGCCGCCGCCTACGCCCTGTACCTGGTGGCCACCACCAGGAGGGGGCGACCGGGGCTTTCCGTGGCCCTCGTCGCCGGGCTGTGCACGGCCGGCGCGGTCCTGATGACGGTGTCGGGAGGGCAGGGGTACCAGGGCGGGAGCAGGGCCGTACAGGTCGTGCTCGGAGTGCTCGTCCTCGGCGCCACCTGGGCGACGGGGGCCGCGGTCAGGGAACGGCGGGAGAGCCTGCGGCGCGCCATCGAGCACGCGGCCGAGCAGGCGAAGGCCGAGGAACGCCTGCGCATCGCCCGTGACATCCACGACGTCGTCACCCACAGCGTGGGCGTGATCGCGATCAAGGCGAGCGTCGCCAACCACGTGGCCACCACCCGCCCCGAGGAGGCGCGGGAAGCCCTGGCGGTGATCGAGGACATCAGCCGCCGGGCGCTGCGTGACATGCGGGCCACCCTCAAGGTGCTGCGCCGCGAGCAGGACGGCGGCGCCGGCGACCTGCGGCCGGTCCAGGGGCTGACGGACCTGCCGGCCCTGGTGCGCACGGCCGAGGCCGCCGGAGTCCGCGTCGACCTGCGGAGCGAGTACGAGGAGGAGCCCCCGAACGGTGTCGCGCTGTCCGTGTTCCGGATCGTCCAGGAGGCCCTGACCAACGTCGTCAAGCATGCCGCGCCCACCCGCTGCCGGGTCCGGATCGCGGCCGTCCAGGGCACGTTGACGATCGACATCACCGACGAGGGCCCCGGGCCCGGGCACCGGCCCACCGTGCCCGGCGGGGGGATGGGCCTGGTCGGGATGAAGGAGCGGGTCGCCGCGCACAGCGGCACCTTCGGCGCCGGGCCGCGGCCGGGCGGCGGCTTCCGGATCGTGGTGACACTGCCGTACTGAGCCCGACCCGTTCCCGGGTGCCGGACTCATCCGCAGGTATGGGTTCGGCCCGCGCGGGCCGCCGCGGAATCCCGACCCCGGACCGATGCGGCCGGCCGGCCCGCCCGACGAGACTCGTCCCGTGATCGAAGTCCAGAACCTGACCAAGCGGTACGGGGAGACCACCGTCGTGGCAGGCCTCACCTTCACGGTGCGGCCGGGCGCCGTCACCGGATTCCTGGGCCCCAACGGGGCCGGGAAGTCCACGACGATGCGCATGATCCTCGGCCTCACCCGCCCGGATGCCGGAACCGCCCTCATCGGCGGCCGCCCCTATCACGAACTGACGTACCCCGCCCGGCAGGTCGGCGCCCTGCTGGAGACGGCGGTCGCGCACCGCAGCCTGACCGCCGCCGACCATCTGCGCTGGATCGCGCAGAGCAACCGGATCGACCGGCGACGGGTCGCGGAGGTCCTGGAGGCGGTCGGCCTGACCGGAGCGGCCCGGCGGCGGGTCGGCACGTTCTCCCTCGGCATGGGACAGCGGCTCGGCCTGGCCGCGGCCCTGCTCGGCGACCCGCCCGTCCTGGTGCTCGACGAGCCGGTCAACGGCCTGGACGCCGAGGGCATCCGATGGCTGCGCGACCTGCTGCGCTCGATGGCCGCCGAGGGCCGGACCGTCCTCGTCTCCAGCCACTTGATGGCCGAGATGTCCGTGGTCGCGGACGACCTGGTCGTCATCGGCCGCGGACGACTGCTTACCCAGACCGGCACGGAGGAGTTCATCCGGCGCCACGCACGGACCTACGTGCGGGTGCGGACCTCCGAACCCCTGCGCCTGCACCGGGAACTGGAACGGAACGGCGCCTCGCTGAGCCTCGCGCACGACGGCAGCCTGGAGGTCGACGGCATGACGGCGGCCGAGATCAACCGGCTGGCCGCGGCGGGCGACCTCCCGCTCGAAGAGCTGAGCACCCACACGGGATCGCTCGAGGACACCTTCCTCAAGCTCACCGGCCCCGAAGGGAGCAGCACCCGTGTCTGAGACGGCCGCGGCCATGCGGGCCGAGTTCACCAAACTGCGCGGCGTCCGCGGCACGTTCGTCGCGCTGCTGCTGTTCGCCCCCGCCAGCCTCTTCCTCTCCGCCCTGGGCGGCTGGTCCGCGAGGAAGGCGATCGAGTCGGACAACCCCCTGCTCCGCTCCGACTTCACCCCCGAGCAGACCGGCATGGACGGCGTCCTCTACGGCCAGCTGGCGCTGATCGTGTTCGCCGTGCTCCTCGTCTCGAGCGAGTACTCGTCCGGCATGATGCGGGTCTCGCTGCTCGCCGTGCCCCGGCGCGGGCGGCTCTACCTGGCGAAGGCGGCCGTCACCGCCGCCGCCGCGGTGGCCGTCGCGATCCCCGTCACCGTCCTCGGCTACCTGCTCACGCAGTTCGCCCTCGGTCCCCACGGCGCCGGCATCGACACGAGTGGTGTCCCCCGCGCCCTCGCCGGCGCCGTGGTCTATCTGACGATGATGAGCCTGTTCGCGGCGGGCGTGGCCTCGACGGCCCGCGGCGCCGTCGTCCCGCTGGCCGTCCTGCTCCCGATGGTGCTCGCCGGCTCCCAGATCCTGTCCACCATCGGCGCGACCAAGGAGATGGTCCGGTACCTCCCCGACCGGGCCGGCATGCGGATGCTCACGGTCGGCTCGGACGACGCGCTCACCGGGTTCGCCGTCCTCCTCGCGTGGACCGTCGTGGCACTGGCGGCCGGCTGGCTGCGCCACCGGCGTTGGGACGGTTGACGGGACGGGCGGGGAGGGACTCGACGTCGCGTGACGGGCGCGGCCGGCCGGCGTGCTCCGGCCCCGGCCGACCGCCCTCAACAGGGCTTATGTCCAAAGGCAGTTGAGGAGACGGAACAGGCGCTGCTGCTAGAATCGCGGACTTCGAGGGCTCGATGAGCAGTTTGCGGGGAATGCGGGATGGCCGAGGCGGTCCGGGTGCTGATCGCGGACGATCAGGCGCTGTTGCGCGGGAGCTTCCGCGTCCTCGTCGACTCGACACCGGGGATGGAGACCGTCGGCGAGGCCGGTGACGGCGCCCGGGCGGTGGAACTCGCCCGGGAGCTCAGGCCCGACGTCGTCCTGATGGACCTGCGGATGCCCGTCATGGACGGCATCGCGGCCACCCGGGAGATCTGCTCCGACGAGACCATGGCCGGCGTACGGGTGCTGGCCCTGACGATGTTCGACATGGACGAGTACGTCTACCCGGCCCTCCAGGCGGGTGCGAGCGGATTCATGCTGAAGGACGCCTCGCCCTCGGACCTGGTCGCCGGCATCCGCGTCATCGCCACCGGCGAGGCCGTCCTGGCGCCCACGGTCACACGCCGCCTCATCGAGACCGTCTCCCGCACCCGGCCGACGGCGCGGCCGGCCCCGCGGCTCGTCGGGCTCACCAGGCGGGAGCAGGAGGTGCTCGTGCTGATCGCGAACGGGCTGTCGAACGCCGAGATCGCCCAGCGGCTGGTGATCAGCCTGCCCACCGTGAAGACGCATGTGAGCAGCCTTCTGGCCAAGCTGAACGTCCGGGACCGGGCCCAACTGGTCATCATCGCCTACGAGAGCGGTCTCGCCGAGCCGGGCATGCCCGCCTGACGCCTGACGCCTGACGCCTGCCCGAGGCCGCGCCCGGGCGTGGCGGAGCCGCCGTGGTGAGGAGGGGCCCGGGGGCCTCTTCCACGGCGGCTCCGCTGTCGCTGTCGCGGTCGGTGGCAGTCCGTCGGCTTCCGGAGCCGGTCGGTGCCGCCGGGGCGGGTGGGGGTTACCAGTTCGCCCAGGGGAGGTTCCAGCCGCCCAGGCCGTTGTCGGGGGCGACGGTCTTCTCCTTGGTGTTCACGATCGTGACGACGTCGCCGATCAGCGAGCTGTTGAAGAACGCCCCCGCGCTGGAGGTGTCGCTGCCGCCCTCGGTGTCCTTGAGCGCGACGCAGCCGTGGCTGGTGTTCGCCTTGCCGAAGGGGTCGCCCTCGTACCAGTAGTTGCCGTGGAGGTAGGTGCCGCTCCTGGTCAGCCGCATCGCGTGCGGGACGGCGGGGATGTCGTACTCGTTGCCGAGGCCGACGGTCTGGGAGTTCATGTGGGTGACCTTCTCCTTGGACATGATCACCATGGTGCCGCCCCACGACGGGTGCTTCGCGTCGCCGAGCGTGGCGGGCACGGTGGTGCTCTTGCCGTCCCGGACGACCGTCATCTGGTGCGTGGCGGCGTCGGCGGTGGAGACCTGGGAGCGGCCGATGCTGAACGGCTCGTCCTTGTCGACGTCGCCCCACACGCCCGGGGCGACCTCGACGTTCTTCAGCCGGTAGTGGATGGTCACCCTGGTGCCCGGCTTCCAGTAGTCGGCCGGGCGGAAGTCCAGCCGGTTGTCGTCGAACCAGTGGCCCTTCACCTCGGTGCCGTTGTCCGTCTCGAAGGTGATCGCCTTGGCGACGGCGTCCTTGTTCACGACCTTCGTGCTGAAGTCCACCTTGACGATCATGCCCACGCCGTACGTCTGGCCGTCGCCGATGTTGTCGTTGGTGGACACCTGCTTCTCGGGCGTGAGCGTGGTGAAGGCGGAGGTGGACGCGGCCACCAGGCCGTCGGCGTCCGCGGCCTGGGCGTTCACCGTGTACGCCGTGCCGGGGGTGAGCGCGGCGGCGGGCTTCCAGCCGGTGCCGTCCGGGGTGATCGAGCCCTGGACGGGCTTGCCGTCCTTGTCGGTCACGTCGACGGTGGTGAGCCTGCCCTTGGAGACGGACACCCGCAGGGCGTTCGGCGCGACGCCGCGGGCGCCGTCCTTCGGCTCGACGTCCAGCACGGCGGCGGATGTCTTCGAGGTGGTCGTGTTCGCGTTCCCGTCCCCGGTGGCGCCGGGGGCGGCGGTGGCGGAGGCGCCCGCCGGGCCGGCCGCTTCACCGCCCTTGCCCTGCTCGTCACCGCAGGCCGCGGTCATCAGCAGGACCCCGCCCATCGTCAGTGCCACCGCGCCGCGGTTGAAACGGTCGGTGGTGCGTATGGCGGAACGGGCCGCCCGAACAGTGCTCACAGGTGCTCCTTCTCGGTGTTGGTCGCCAGCTTGTCCGCCCGCTCGTCCCGGCCACAACGGTGAGCCGGCGATCAGGGACCCGGGGACGCCCGTACCTGCTCTGAGCTGGGAAGACGTAAGCTTCCTGGGACGCGTTCGCGGGATGGCGGAACCGTGGGACGGCGTGCCGCGTGCTTGTCTGCCGGAGCCCGCGCCACAGCCGGCGGGGGCGGGGGCGGGGGACGTGACGGTGCCGAGCCCGACTGCCGGGGGCGGGTGAAGGAACAGTGCCGAAGGGAATCGGGAAGTTGAGGGAGACGGACGAGGTCGCCCGGCTGCTGCAGGAGCTGAAGAGCCGGTCGGGGCTCAGTTACGGAGCGCTGGCGAAGCGGCTGCACCTGAGCACGTCGGCCCTGCACCGCTACTGCAACGGCGATGTGATGCCGACGGAGTTCGCCCCGCTGGACCACTTCTCGCGGGTGTGCGAGGCGACGCCGCAGGAACGTGTCGAGCTGTACCGGCTGTGGGTCGTCGTCCGTGCGACGCGTGGGAACAGGCCGACCGCCGCCCCTGAGCCGGTGGCACCCGCACCGCCCGCGGCCCCGGCACCGGCGGCGGCCCCGGTACCGGAGGCGGCCCCGGCACCGGAGCCCGTCCCGGACCGCGCCCCCGCGGTGCCGCCCCGGCGGCGCACCCGCCGCCGGGGCGTCCTCGCCGCGGTGACGGCCATCGCGCTGCTGGTCGCCGTCGGGGTCGTCGTCACCGGCCTGAGGCTCCGTCCGGACGGGGAGACCGACCCGGCCCGGGCCGCCGACGCCGGGTCGTCCACCGGATCCCCGGCCCCGTCCGTGCCCCCGTCCCTGTCCCCGCAGCTGTCCGCGGCCGCCGCCGTCGCCGCTGCCGGGGCGAGCCCACCCGGGGCGATCGGCGGGGCGGACCCGAGCACCAGCGCACCGATCAGCGTCGCCGTCCACCCGTCCGGCTGGGACGCCAAGTGCGACCAGTACGTCGTCAACCGCCCGCCGTCCGAGGTCCCCCGACCGCCCGCCGTGCCGGAGGCGGCGGGCTGGGCCTCCCAGGTCGGCGCGGTGCCGGGCCACTCCCGGTCGGTCAAGCTCACCGTGCAGGGCACCGGCTGGGACACCGTGCTGCTGACGGGTCTCAACGTCCGGGTCACCCGGGTCGCGGCCCCGCTCGCCTGGAACGCCTACTCCATGGGCGAGGGCTGCGCCGGTGGAGTCGGTGCCCGCTCCTACCGCATCGACCTGGACGCGGCCCGCCCCGTCCCGGTCGTGGCCGACGGCAGCGGCAGCCTGCCGGTGGTCGTGACCCAGAGCGAACCGGCGGTCATCGAGGTCACCGCCGAGACCACCACCCACGACGTCAGCTGGTACCTGGAACTGGAGTGGACCAGCGGCAACCGGAAGGGGATGCTGCCCGTCGACCTCGGCCGCGGCACCCCGTTCCGCACCAGCGCGGTGAAGGACCGGCCGCTGTACGCCTACCCGGCGGGCGGGCAGGCCTGGGAGCAGGCCCCGGCCCGGCAGTAACGGCGACGATGGCGACGGCGGGGCGGCGCCGGGAACGGGGCGGGAACGCGATCAGGACCGGGGCCCCGGGGTACGGCCCCGGCCAGGACCAGGGGCCCGGTCCGGGATCGGTCCCGGGAGCCTGCCCGGGGCCGGGGGCCGCTGGGAGGATCGACCGGGGACGCCGGAGCGCTCCCCGGGCCGCGGGCCGCCGCGAGGGGACGGCTCACGGGCGGCGGTCTCGGTGGACCGGCGAGGCCCGGGGCGGCCGACCGGCCGTAGAGAGGAGCGCCACAGCATGTCGACGCACCACGGGCCACTGCTGCCACTGCCACTGCCACTGCGGCCGTCGCCGGAGCAGAGCGGCGCCGGCCTGCCCTGGACGGCCGGCGACGCGCTGGTGGCCGTCGGGGTGGCCGTCCTGGACCTCCTCGGCTACACGATCGGCGGCTCGGACGGAAGACCGCCGATCGCCGCGACCGCGCTGGTCCTGCTGGTACTGGCGGCCGTGCCGCTGCTCACCAGGCGCCGCCACCCGCTGGCGTCGCTGGCGGGGGTGCTGGTCCTCGGCCTGGCGCTGAACCTGAGTGTGTCGATGCCGCCGCACTTCACCGGCACGCTCTGCGTCGCGCTGTTCGCCGTGGCCCGGTCCCGCGGCGTCGCGGTGGCCGTGCCGGCCGGCCTCGTGGCGGCCGCCGTACCGCTGGTGGGCCGGGGGTATCCGCTGCCGCCCGCGGTGGGGGACGTGGCGGGCAACGTGGTCGCCGCGGCGCTGGTCGTCGTCACGGCCGAGGGGCTGACGTGGTGGCAGCGCGAGGTGGAGGTCAGGCGCAGGCTGCTGGCCGACCGCGCGGTGGCGCAGGAACGGCGCCGCATCGCGCGGGAGCTGCACGACATCGTCGCCCACCACATCACCACCATGCAGCTGATGGCCGCCGGTGCCAGGGCCAACCTCGGCGGTGACACCGAGGTGGTGCGCGAGGCCCTGGTCACCCTGGAGGGCTCCGGCCGGATGGCGCTGCGCGAGATGCGCCACCTGCTCGACGTGCTGCGGGCCGACGACGAGCCGGACGGGGCGGACCGGGCGCTGGGCAAGGCTCCGGGCGGGGCGTCGGGCGGGGCGCCGTCCGCGCCGCAACCCGGGGTCGGGCAGCTCGGACAGCTCGTCGAGGAGTCCCGCAGGGCCGGCCTGCCCACCGACTTCGCCGTCCTGGGGGAGGAGCGCCCGCTGCCGCCGAGCGCCGGCCTGGCGGTGTTCCGGATCGTCCAGGAGGCCCTCACCAACACCCGCAAGCACGCCGGCCGGGCCGCCCGGGCGAGGGTCCGGCTGACCTACCACCCGGACCGGGTCACCGTCGAGGTGTCCGACAACGGCACCGCCGCGCCGCCCGACTCCCCGCCCGACTCCCCGGCGGACGCCCCGGTGGGCGCGGGCGGTGCGCCCGGACCGCGGGCGGGCCGCACCGGGTACGGTCTGATGGGCATGCGCGAGCGCGTCGCGCTGCAGGGCGGCAGCATGGTGGCCGGGGGCATCGACGGTGGTGGCTTCCGGGTGGTGGCCAGTCTGCCGGTGGCGCCGGCGGACGGAGAGGAACGGCTCGGATGACGGGAACCGCGGAACGGATCAGGGTGCTGATCGCGGACGACCAGCCGCTGGTGCGGCGAGGCCTGGCGCTGATCCTGGCCCCCGACCCGGCGTTCGAGGTGGTGGCCGAGGCGGACAACGGGCAGCGGGCGGTGGACCTCGCGCACCAGCACCGGCCCGACGTCGTGGTGATGGACATCCGGATGCCGGTCCTCGACGGGGTCCAGGCGACCGAGCGGCTCTCCCAGGAGCTGCCCGCGTGCCGGGTCCTGGCGTTGAGCACCTTCGACATGGACGAGTACGTGGTCGCCGCCCTGCGCGCCGGAGCCTCCGGGTTCCTGCCCAAGGACGTCTCCCCGGAGGAGCTTTCGGCGGCCGTGCGGACGGTGCACGGCGGGGAGGCGGTGGTGGCGCCGCGCCTGCTCACCCGGCTGATCTCCACCTACGTCACCTCGCCCCGGCTGCCGCGGCCGCCGGTGTCGGCGCCGGTGCCGGTGTCCGCTCCGGGTGAACTGACGCCCCGTGAGATCGAGGTGTGGCACCTGCTGGCCACCGGCCTCGACAACGCCGAGATCGCCTCGGCGATGGGCATCAGCGTCTCCACGGTCAAGAACTACATCACCAGCGTCTTCGCCAAGCTGAGTGTCCGCGACCGTGCCCAGGCGGTGATCGCGGCCTACGAGTCCGGTCTGGTCGAGGCCCGGTCCGCGAACCCGGCGGGCTGAAGCGGGTCGGACCAGGCGGAAGCGAGCAGGGTCGGGCCGGCCCCCGGCGTGGGCAGGGGGCCGGCCCGAGGCCCGGGTCAGCGGCAGAGGGCCGCGTCCAGGGCGTCCGTCATGTGCTGCGCGCCGGCCTCGCCCGGAACGGTGGTGACGGTGATGGTGGCGGCGCGACCGTCCTCGGTGACGCCGCCGCGGGACCGGTAGCCGGGGGCGGTGCCGCCGTGGCCCCAGACGAGGCCGCCGCAGGAGAGCGGCCTGCTCTGCAGGCCCAGTCCGTAGCGGATCCCCTGGCCGATCAGATCGGCGGGGACGGTGGTGCGCATCTCGGCGAGCTGCGCCGCGGGCAGGAGCCGGCCGCCGAGGAGCGCGGTGAAGAACGTGTTGAGGTCGGTGTTGGTCGAGACGATCGCCCCCGTCGCCCAGGCCATCGAGGAGTCCATCTCGGTGTAGTCGAACCGGGGCGCGCCCGGTGTGCTGGGGAGGTAGCCGTGGGGGTGGGCCTCGTGGACGGTGGTGTCACCGACGGCGGGGAAGTAGGTGTGGCGCAGGCCGATGCGGTCGATGACGCGCTTGGTGATCTCCTCGCCGACGGGCCGTCCGGTGATCTTCTGGACGAGGAGACCGGCGACGATGTAGTTGGTGTTGCTGTACGCCCAGCCGGTACCCGCGGGGAAGAGGGCCTTCTGGGCGAGGGCACCGTCGAGAAGGTCGCGGGGCTCGAAGTAGCGGTACTGCACCGTGGTGAAGTCCGAGAGTTCGGGGGAGTCCATGTAGTCGGGCAGGCCGCTGGTGTGCTGGAGCAGTTGGCGGACGGTGATGCCGCGCCCGTCGATGCCGTCGCCGCGCAGCAGGCCCGGCAGGTAGGTCTCGATGGGGGAGTCCAGGCCCACCTTTCCTTCGGCGACGAGTTGGAGGACGACGACGGCGGTGAAGGTCTTGGTATTGCTGCCGGCGCGGATCTGGCCGTCCACGGGGACCTTGGCCCCGGTGGCGAGGTCGCCGACGCCGGCGGTGTAGTTGCGGGTGCGGCCGTCGCGGCCCTTGACGGCGGCCAGTGCGGCGGGCAGGCCGTCGTCCTTGACCAGGGCGTCCAGGCTCTGTTGGACGATGTCGGGCTTGCCGCCGGCGAACGCCGTGGTCGGCGCCAGGACGCCGGCGGCCACGGCGGTGACGGTCGCCACGGCCGCCACCATCCGGTGCCGGCCACGGCGTCCGCGATGGGTTCGGGTGTGCTGTACGCGCTCGTTCATGGAGGAACTCCTCTGCTGGAGGCGGGAATTGGCGGGGCGGGCGGGTTCCGCGCGCCGGGGCGCGCGGAACCCGCTGGTCGTGGTCGTGCCGGTGCGGACGCTCGGACCGGGTCAGCGGCAGAGGGCCGTGTCCACCGCGGCCTTGACGTGCTGCTCGGCCGCGTCGCCCGGGATCATGGTCACCGCGACGCCGGCGGCGCGGCCGTCGTCGGTGGCGCCCCCGGAGCTGAAGTAGCCCGGGATGGTCCCGAGGTGGCCCCAGTACAGGCCGCCGCAGGACAGCGGGTTGCTCATCAGGCCCAGCCCGTAGCGGACGCCGGGACCCACCGAGTCGGCGGGGACGGTGGTGCGCATCTCGGCGAGCTGCGCCGCGGGCAGGAGCCGGCCGCCGAGGAGCGCGGCGTAGAAGCGGCTGAGGTCGCTCGTGGTGGAGACGACGGCGCCCGCCGCCCAGCCCCAGGACGGGTCCAGGTCCGTGTATTCGCGGAACGAGCCGTCGGCTTCCTGGTGGTAGCCCTTGGGGTGGGCCTCGCGGACGGTGGTGTCGCCGGGGGTGGGGAAGTAGGTGTGGCGCAGGCCGATGCGGTCGACGACGCGCCGGTTGATCTCCTCGCCGAGCGGCCGCCCGGTGACCTTCTGGATGATCAGGCCGGCCACCAGGTAGTTGGTGTTGTTGTACTCCCACCGCGTACCCGGGGCGAAGTGGGCCTTCTGGGCCAGGGCCGCGTCGAGGAGCTCGCGCGGTTCGTAGTACCGGTTCGGGTTGGCGAGGATGGCGCCCTTGTCCACGTACTCGGGCAGGCCGCTGGTGTGCTGGAGCAGCTGGCGGACGGTGATGCCGCGTCCGTCGATGCCGTCGCCGCGCAGCAGGCCCGGCAGGTAGGTCTCGACGGGCGAGTCCAGGCCCACCTTTCCTTCGGCGACGAGTTGGAGGACGACGACCGCGGTGAAGGGCTTGGTGTTGCTGCCGATCCGTATCTGGCCGTCCGTGGGGACCTTGGCCCCGGTGGCGAGGTCGCCGACGCCGGCGGTGTAGGTGCGGGTGCGGCCGTCGCGGCCCTTGACGGCGGCCAGCGCGGCGGGCACGCCGTCGTCCTTGGCCAGGGTGTCCAGGCTCGACTGGACGCTGTCGGGCCTGCCGCCCGCGAACGCCGCGGTCGGTGCCAGGACGCCGGCGGCCACGGCGGCGGCCGCCGCCACGGCTACCGCCACCCGGTGCCGGCCGTTGCGGCGGCGGAGCGGAAGGCGGTGGTGCGGTGCGTGCTCGTACACGGGGGTCCCCTCTGGTGGTTGGCGCCGGGGATTCCCGGCCTGCGGCAAGAAGACCATTCAGGGGCACGGGAGTTCATCGGTTCCCAGGACGAGAGCGCACCCGGGAGCGGGCTCCCGGGACCCGCCCCGGCCGGGACCGGGCTCCCGGCCGGGACCGCGGCGGGGCGGGGGCGGGGCGGGGGCGAGGGACATCCGAAACGGTGACTGGAGGCGTCCCGGGGTGGTGGGGGAGGCTGGCGGCGACAATCCGGGCGTGGTGCTCGCGGCCGCGCCCCGACGGGTGGCGGCCGGCCGCCGCTCGCTCTCCGTCAGCAGACGTCGAAGGGGCCAGGGATGACGACGCCGGGCAACACCACGGGCAGTGGCGGTCCGTCGATGGGCGGCTACAAGGTCACGCCCGACGACGTCTCCGCGGCGTCCGTCTACGTGACCAACCAGGCCGGCGAGATCGACACCAAGATCGCCACGCTCCGGACGTACGTCGCGGGGCTGAGCGGCTGCTGGCAGGGCTCGGCGCACGGCGCCTTCGAGGTGCTGATGGCCGACTACGACATCTACGCGCGCATGATGCACGACGCGCTCACCGACATCGCCTCCGGGCTGCGCGGCAACTACGTCAACTACGTCGAGTCGGAGCAGGCGAACCTCGCCAACCTCCGCAAGGTGACGCTGCCCGCCGCCAAGTTCTGACGCCGCGTCCCTCCCCACCCCCTCCCAGGAGCACCGCGATGAGTTTCTCCGACGCCGTCCCGATCAGCGTCCAGCAGGACCTGGAGCACGCCGGCCCCTACCTCAACGCGCAGGCGGCCGACATCGCCCAGCAGCTGCACGAGCTGGCCATGTACCTGAACCAGCTGCCGGAGCTCTGGCAGGGCGCGGCCTCCGGCTACTACCAGGGGCTCCAGGCCGAGTGGAACATCGCGGCCGAGGGGCTGTTCGGCCCCGACGGCGTGCTCGGCCAGATCGCGCACGCCATGAACGTCAACTGGGCGAACTACAGCAGCGCCGAGTGGGCCAACTCGCAGACCTGGAACAACACCGCCGGCCGGCGCTGAGGCCGGGGCCGCCGCCGCCGTCGCGGTCGGCCGCCATCCGTACGACATTCCGCATGAACGAGGGCAAGAGAGCTACGCATGGCTGACGGGCACTGCCGAGTGACAGTGGTCGGCGAACACAAGCGGGTGGACCTCGCGGTCCCCGCCGCCGCCCCGATCGCGGAATACGTCACGATGCTGGCCCGGCTGGTCGGCCAGGAGGAGCTGGAGGCGCTGCCGGCGGCGTGGTCGCTGGCGGTGCCGGGCGGGCCGACGCTCCACCCCGTCTCCTCGCTGCGCGAGGCCGGGGTGCAGGACGGTCAGCTGCTGTACCTGCGGGACGCCGCCGAGGGCGAGTTCGAGGAACCGCTGGTCCGCGACGTCGACGAGCTGGTCGCGGACGTCGCCGACTCCTTCGGCGACCTGCGCTGGACCTCGCGCGCCCGCGCGGTCTGCGCGACGGTCCTGGGCGCGCTCGGCCTGGCCGCCGCCTGCGTGACGGCCGCCTCGCGCGGCGGCTGGTCCGGGGCGGTGGCCGGCCCGGTGGCGGTCGGCGCCGCGTTCGTCCTGGTCATCACCGGCTGGCTGCTGGGCCGTTCCACCCTGGACCTGCCGTCCCGGCTGGGCCTGCCGATCGCGCTGGCCGCCGTGCCCTGCGCGGCGGTGGCCGGCTGGTTCCTGCCCGACCCCGTGGACGGCAACGCCACCGCGGCGGCGCTGGGGGCGATGGTCGGCGCCGGGGCCGCGCTCTGGGCGGCGCCCTCGGTGGTCGCCGCCGCCGTGCTGCTGTTCGGCGTCGCCGGGGCGGCCGTGGTGGGGCTGCTGGAGGCGGTGCACGCGGACCTCGCCCAGGGCGCGGCCGCGGTGGCCGTGGTCGGCTACGGGATGCTGCTGATCGCGCCATGGCTGGCCGGCCAGCTGGCCGCGCTGTGGCCCACCGAGCGCGGGTCGGAGGACGGCGCGGTCCGCGTGATGGTGCACCGGGCGCGGACCCTGCTGCTCTGCTGGACCGCCGCGGTCTCCCTGCTGCTGGCCGTCGCGCTGGCCGTGCTCGGCTCGGCGCACGGCGGCTACCCGCCGGCGCTGGCGGGCTGCCTGGCGGTCGCCGCGCTGCTGCGGGCGGGAACCTTCCGGCTGCTGGCCGAGGCGGCCCCCGTGGTGGTGGCCGGCGCGGTCGGCCTGGCCACCACCCTGCTGTTCGCGCCCGAGGCGATGGCGGCTCCCGGCTGGGTCGGCCCGGTGGCGCTCTGCGTGGTCGGGGTGCTGATGGCGGGCACCGGGGTGGCGCTGTCCTTCCGCCGTACGGCGGCCCGCGAGGCCGCGCGGCCGCCGGCGCTGAACGTGCTGGGCACGCTCTGCGGGGTGGCCGCGGTGCCGCTGGCGCTCGGGGTGTTCGGCGTGTTCCAGAACCTCGCCGCGTTCGGACACCACCTGTGAGCCGGACGGCCTGCCGGGCGGACCGCCGCCCGGTCCTGCCCCGTCCGGTCCCGGGCGGCCGGTCGGACGGCCGGTCGGACGGCCTAGCGCCCGCTGAGCTGGTGGACCCTCAGCTGCTCCGGGACGCCGAACCGGAGGGGGTCCGCCACCGCGGCGGGAGCCGTCGGGCCGGGGGAGGCCGCCGGCTCGGGGCCGGTCTCGTCGACGTAGCCCAGTTCGATCGCCTTGCGGGTCAGCTCCGCCTTGTTGCCGGCGTTGAGCTTGGCCCGGATCCGCTTCACGTAGGTGTTGACGGTGGCTTCGCTGAGCGCCATCAGCCGGGCGATCTGGCCGTGGGTGTAGCCCTGGGCGATCAGCCGCAGCGTCTCCACCTCGCGGCGGGCCAGGCCCTGGCTCTCGCCGGGGCTGCGACGGCTCAGCTCGGAGTGGAGGTGGCCGCCCAGGCCCGCCGCCAGGTAGAAGCTGCCGCGGGCGACCGCCTCGACGGCGGACAGGAACTCGGTGTCGTCGGCGTGCTTGGTGACGAAGCCGTACGCGCCGGCCTTGAGCGCGGTCAGCAGGTCCCTGGGCTCGGCCGACGGCGAGAGGACCAGGACCGCGCTGCTGGCGCTCAGGGCGCCGATCACGTGCAGGACGGACGTGCCGGAGTAGGGAGTGGGGTCCAGCACCACCACGTCGGGGCGGAGCCCGCTCTCGGCCAGGTCGTGCACGGTGTCCACCGAGGCGATCACTTCCAGCCGGGGGCTGCGGGCCAGGACCTGCTCGATCCCCATGCGTGTCATGCGGTGGTCCTCGACGATGCCTATGGTCGGCATAACCGGCCTTCCCTCTCTCCGTCTCCCGTGCGGTCGCGCCAGCTGAGCCGCGTCGGGAGGTCTGCGTCACGTGCCGTCACTCCGTTCTACGCAGCCGGGGCCTGAGATGTTCGGATCGGTTGCGAGACGGCGACGGCGCCCGCTCGCGCACGCTCCGTCGAACCATCAGTGTGCGGAGCGGCACGGGCTGTTCGTCCGGGCGCCCGCACCGGAACATGTCGTATTCGGTCGGGGGGCCGCGCGCCCGCCCGCGCCCGTGGAGGTTGATCATGGCTGAGGCCGAGCAGGACGGTACGGACCGGCGGAACATGGTGGCGGCCTTCGTCAAGGAGGTCCGGGGCGGGGACGGCGGCCCTTCGAAGGTGGTGCCGCGTGCCTGGGCGGTGGGCCTCACCGTGCTCGTCGTCGGTGCGGGCGCGGTCGGCGTCGGCATGCTGGCCAAGAGCGGTCAGCACGGGCCGGCGAAGGCAGCGGCCGAGCACCCGGTGACGGCCACCCCCTCGCCGAGCGCCTCGACCGGCTCCGGCCAGCCGGCGCCCGGCACCCCGGGCAACGCGGCCCCGCCCCTGGCGAACACCGACACCGGTGCCGGCGGTTCGGGCGGCAACCCGCAGGGCCGGCCGGCCCCCGCGCCCGGCGACAACGCGCCCGCGCCCTCGGGCGACAACGCGCCCGCCCCGGCCGGCGGCGCGCCGCTCGCGCCCCGGAACAACCAGGCGGCCCCGGCGCCGGCGGCTCCCGCCCCGGCCGCTCCCGCCCCCGCGGCCCCGGCCCCGGCGGTCCCGGCGCCCAACCTGGCGGCGGCCAAGTCCGCCGCCTACACGGCGGTGGCCGGCTACGGCTGCCCGTCCAACAGCCTCCAGGGCTTCTCCGAGGCCGGCCGGTACTCCAACGGCAGCGCCGGCTGGGTCAGCGTGGGCAGCGCCGGCTGGGCGCAGGACGGCTGCAAGGGCCAGTTCGACGCGATGCCGATGTCGGGCGACGCGAAGGAGGACGACCGGAGCAACTACGCCCTGTGGACCTTCTCCCCGGGCGCGGCGGGCCTGCGCACGGCCACCTGCCAGGTCCAGGTGTACACGCCCAAGGACGGTGACATCACGCACGTCGGCGGGGAGCCGGCGCACTTCGAGGCCTACGGGTCGTCCAGCCTCTCCTCCGGGATGCTGAACGCCTTCGACGTCGACCAGCGGGGCCACCTCGGCGAGTGGAAGGACGTCGGCACCTTCAGGACCACGACCGGGGTGCTGATGATCAAGCTGGACAGCCGGGGCCTGGACTGGCACGGGAAGACGAAGACCAACGCCCACCTGGCGGTCGCCCAGATGCGGGCGACCTGCAATTGAGCCCTGTGGGTGCGGTACCAGGCCCCGAAGGGGTGCGCGCATGAGCAAGACGTGGGTCAAGGTCGCCCAGCGGGGCTGGGGCGTCCAGCGCAGCATCGGCGCGGCGGTGCGCACGGCCGCCGACGGCGGGGTCGTCTCGGTGATGCCGGGCGAGTACGCGGAGAGCGTGCTGCTGGAGCGCGGGGTCAGCCTGGAGGCGGCCGAGGGGCCGGGGACGGTCACGATCGCCCCGGCGCGCGGGCCCGCGCTCACCGTGGCCGGCGGCAGCCCCACCGTGCGGGGGCTGCTGCTGCGCGGCGCCGACCCGCGGGAGCCGGCCGTGCTGATCGGCGGCGGCGCACCCGTGCTGGAGCACTGCGAGGTGGTCGGCGGCCGGGTCGAGGTGGCCGGGCGGGCCGCGCCGGTGCTGCGCGACTGCGCCGTCCGCGGGGCGGTCGGCGTCGGCCTGCGCCTGGGTGGGGACAGCCGGGCCGTGGTCGAGGGCTGCGCGGTGGCCGACACCGAGGGCGTCGGGCTGCTGGTCGCCGAGGGCGCCGTCCCCGAGGTGCGGAGCACCAGGATCGGCCCGAGCAGCGCCCAGGGCCTGTACGTCGGCGGCACCGGCGGCGGCTCGTTCGAGGGCTGCGAGGTGACCGGCAGCGGTGGCGCGGCCGTCCGGGTGGCCGACGCGGCGGCCCCGGTGCTGCGCGCCTGCCGTCTGCACGGCAACCACGCGGCGGGCCTGCACGTCTCGGCCGACACCCCCGAGCCGCTCGCGGCCGGGTCGGCCGGGCTGGCCGAGGGCGGCACCGTGCTGACGGACTGCGAGATCACGGGCGCCGCCACCGTGGGCGTCCTCGCCGACGAGGACGCCCGGGTGCTGCTGCGGGACTGCCGGGTCGCGCGGACCGGCGGGGCCGGGATCGTGGCCGTGGACCGCAGCCGCCTGCGCCTGTACGACACCGTCACCACCGACACCGGCGACACCGGGCTGGCCCTGGGCCAGAGCGCCTCGGCGCGGGTTGAGGGCGGCGGCTTCCTGCGCGCCACCGGCAACGGCGTGTACGTGGCGGGCGAGGCCGAACTGGCGCTGAGCGGCAGCGAGGTGGCGGACGCGGGCTTCAGTTGCCTGCACCTGGGCGAGGGCGGCTCCGCCGACCTGGCCGACTGCCGCCTGCACGGCACGCCGGAGCACGGCATCAGGGTCACCGGCAACTCCCTGCTGAGCGCCGAGGGCACCACCGTCGAGCAGGCCCGGATGGCCGGGGTCTCGGTGGAGGAGCGGGCCGACGCGGTGCTGCGCGGCTGCACCGTACGGGCCACCGGCGTCGGCGTACGCCTGGACACCCGCCACCGCCCGCTGCTGGAGGACTGCGAGATCGCCGCCACGGCGGGCGCGGGCGTGGAGGTCGGCGAGCGCACCGGCGTGCTGCTGAACCGCACCAGGATCCACGACACCGGCGGCTCCGGCCTGCTCGCCGCCGAGCGGAGCACCCCCGTGCTGGACGGCTGCGAGATCACCGACACGGCGGGCAGCGGCATCGTGGTGCGGGCGGGCGCCGACCCGCGGGTGCGGGCGAGCACGATCGCGCGCACCGCCAAGAACGGCCTGTACCTGGACGAGGGCGCGCACGGCCTGCTGGAGGACTGCGCGCTGTCCGAGACCGGCTACCCGGCCCTGTACGTCGGCGCGGGCGCCGATCCGGTGCTGCGCCGCTGCCTCGTCCACGACACCGCCGAGGACGTCGCGCTGGCCGAGCGGGCCGCCGCCGTGCTGGAGGACTGCCGGACGGAGCGGGTCGAGCAGGCCACCCTGCCGGCCGTCGGCGAGCCGGTCGCCCCGGGCACCCCGGCCGGGATCGCCCGGCCCTGGTCGCTGCCGGGAACGACGGCCGGAGCGACGGCCGGGGCGACGGCGGGGGCCGGCGCGCCGGCGGGCGACGGCGAGGCGGACGGGACGGAGGAGCGGGACCGCGCCGAGGCCGAACTGGCGGCCCTGCTCGCGGAGTTGCACCGGTTGGTCGGCCTGGAGCGGGTCAAGCGCGACGTCGAGACCATGGTCAAGCTGATGCAGCTGGTCCGGCGCCGCAAGGAGATGGGCCTGCCGCCGCCGCCCACCAGCCGCCACGTGGTCTTCGCGGGCAACCCGGGCACCGGCAAGACCACCGTGGCCCGGCTGTACGGGCGGATCCTGCACGCGCTGGGCATGCTCTCCAGCGGCCACCTGGTCGAGGCGGACCGCGGCGACCTGGTCGGCGAGTACGTCGGGCACACCGCGCCCAAGACCACGGCGGTGTTCCGCCGGGCGCTGGGCGGGGTGCTCTTCATCGACGAGGCCTACGCGCTGGTGCCGCACGGCCAGGGCGGCGACTTCGGCCAGGAGGCCATCTCGACGCTGGTCAAGCTGATGGAGGACCACCGCGACGAGGTCGTGGTGATCGTGGCCGGCTACCCCGGGGACATGCAGCGCTTCATCGACGCCAACCCGGGCCTGGCCTCCCGGTTCACCCGTACGCTGACCTTCGACGACTACCTCGGCCCGGAGCTGGTCGACATCGTCGCCCACCAGGCCGAGCAGCACCGCTACGACCTGCCGGAGCCGACCCTGGCCGCGCTGGCCGGGTACTTCACGGAGCTGCCGCGCGACGAGGGCTTCGGCAACGGCCGCACCGCCCGCCAGGTCTTCCAGTGGATCACGGAGCGGCACGCCCAGCGGATCGCCGACCTCGACGCCCCGACGGCCGAGGACCTGACCACCGTCCTGCCGGAGGACCTGCCGGAGTTGAGCGCGGCGGTCTGACGTACGGCGGTCCGGGGCACGGCGGTCCGACGCACGGCGCCCCGGGGCTCCCCGCCCCGGGGCACGGCGCCGGCGACCGGTCAGGCCGTCGGCCTCGGCGCGACCTCCGGGAGGATCGACCCGTGGTCGGCGGACGCGTAGGCCTGGCCCGCCAGGTCCAGCCGGGCCAGGTAGACGCCGTAGATCTCGACGGCGTCGGCCACCTGGCGCAGCGCCGTCTGCAGCTCGGGGTTGATGATCGGCGCGAACTTCTGGGCGGCCTTCTGGACGCCCTTGTCCGGGATGGGCCCCGTCCGCGCGATCGGGCCCATCCCGCCGGCCATCCCCGAGTTGTCGTACCAGGTCCCGACGGGGGCGAACTCCTGGCCCCAGAAGGTGCCGCTGGCGACCACGGCGTCCACCTTGGCCTTCAGGGCGTTGTAGGCGTCCACCACCCCGGAGGTGGTGGACGCCCCGCTGACGATGACGGAGTAGACCGTCGACAGGTCCACCGAGAAGGACGCGTGGCTGGGCGGCGCGGGGGCGGTCCCGGACGGGCCGGTCCCGGACGGGGCGTTGGCGGGGTTCGTGAAGCCCTCGTTGAAGCCCGGGACGTAGCCGTTCTCCCACAGCATCTTCAGGGTCGGGTCGGCCGCGCCCCCGCCCGGCTTGGGGTCTCCGCCGCCGCCGTCCTCGGGCGACGGGACGTAGATCGGGGAGTTGATCGGGGCGACCACGCGGACCTCCGGAGCAGGGAGCGGGCAGTGAACAGGGCCATCCTCGCCCACCGCCCGCCCGGGGCGGGAGGTCCCCGTTCGGGGACGCCGGGGGGACAGAAAGCGGGTCTGTCCCGCCCGTCCGGCCGCTGCCTAGACTCCGCAGGGCCGACGTGCGTACGTGGACCAGCCGTACGCGGATCGGGCCGGGCCGGACCGGTGCGGACCGGCCGAACGACGAGCCCCCGGGGAGCGCCTGCCGTGGCCTACACCTTGCAGGAATTCAAGGTCGACCTGCAGCAACTGCTCGAAGCGTCCGGCACGCTGGGCGCCGAGAGCGAGAACATCAAGGGGGAGATCGACGCGATCGCGACGGCCCTGGCACCCCTGGAGACCGGCTGGATCGGCCCGGCCGGCACCTCCTTCGCCGCCATCACCAAGGTCTACAAGGACGACATGGTCGACCTGCAGAACCTGCTCGACGAGATGACCAGGCGGATGCGGTCGGCCTACCGGATGTACCACGACATGGAACTGGCCAACTACAACAACGTGCGCGCCTGATGAGCGTCGAACCCAACCCCGGCACCCCCGCTCCGGTCACGCCCGACTACGACACGGTCAAGCTCACCATCCCGCTGCACGAGATGGCGGCCGCCAAGACCACCGTCGAGACCTCCCTGAACAACATCCTGGACAGCCTGGTCACGATCGAGCAGACCCTCGCCGACCTCAAGCTGGGCTGGGCGGGACAGACCGCGGACCAGGCCAAAGCGATCTTCGACCAGTGGAACGCCTGCATGGCGGAACTGGTCGGGACCAAGACCAAGGCCAAGCCCGACGGCGCGGACGGGGTCTTCCAGCGGCTGATGATCGCCGTGGGCAGCGCGGCCGCCAACTACGACCACGCCGAGGACTTCATCGTCACCAAGCTCTTCGCGCCGCTCACCGCCGCCATCGGCGCCCCCTCGACGGGCACCGGCGACCCGAACGCCTACAACCCGCCGCCGAAGGACCTCGTCAACGACAAGAGCAACACCGTGGTCGCCGAGATCTTCTGACCCCGCCCGACCCCCGCCCCGGCCCCGGCGCGCCCCCGCGCCAGGGCCCGCCGCACCACCGCCGCAGTCGAGCACCGAGAGGCACAACCAGGTGAGCAGGATCCCCTTCCACCGGCCCACCCGCGCCCTGCCGCCGGCCCTGCCCGACCAGCGCGTGGTGCTGCCCGCCCCGCCGCAGACCCCGCAGGGCGCCAACTCCTCGGCCAGCACCTGGCTCTCCCTGCTGCTGCCGCTGATGAGCAGCATCAGCATGGCCGCCTACATGGTGATGTACCGCAACCCGCTGCTGATCGCGCTGGGCGTGGGCTTCGTGCTGATCTCGATCGCCGCCACCCTCGCCGTCCGCCACCAGATGCGCAGCGCGACCCGGCAGACCAAGGACCGCCAGCGCGAGCGCTACCTGCGCTACCTGACCGACGTCAAGAAGACGGCCCGCCAGGTCGCCGACAGCCAGCGGCTGGCGGCCGGCTGGCTGCACCCCTCGCCGGAGCGGCTCTGGGCGCTCGCCGAGCGCCGCCGCCGGGTCTGGGAACGGCGCGCCACCGACAAGGACTTCCTGCAGCTGCGCCTGGGCCAGGGGCAGGGCCCGCTGGCCACCCCGATCCAGCTCGGCACCCGCAACGACCCGCTCGCGGAGTACGACGAGCAGACCCACGCCGCCGCGCAGCGGGTGGTCGACCAGGCCGGTACGGTCGGCCGCCAGCCCGCCCTGGTCGACCTGGTCAGGACCGGCGTGCTCAGCCTGCTCGGCCCCGCCGACCGGACCAGGGCGCTGGCCCGCTCGCTGCTCTGCCAGCTCGCGGTGCTGCACGCCCCCGACGACGTCACCGTCGTGGTCTGCACCGGCGGCGACCCCGACTGGGAGTGGGCCAAGTGGCTCCCGCACACCCACGAGGCCGGCGCCCCGAGCCCGGCCGGTGTGGTCCCGCTGGTCGCCGCCGAGTTCGAGGCGCTCGCCGACGCCCTGGAGGGCGCGATCACCCGCGCCCAGGCCGAGCGGACCACCCGCCGACCCGTCCTGGCGGGCGCCCCCACCCCGGTGATGCGACGGCTCGTCGTCCTGCTCGACCCGTACGACCCGGCCGCCGCCTGGGCCCGCAGCCCGGTGGCCACCTCCCTGCTCGAATCGGCCGGGCCCGACCTGGGCATCACCGTGATCTGCCTGGTCGGCGCCGAGCGCGACGAGCCCACCCGCACCGAGGTGCGCGCCCGGGTGGGCGAGGACGGCTCGCTGGTCCTGGAGGGCCGCAACACCGAGCTGTACAGCCGGGTCGAGGGGGCCGTCGCGGACGCCCCCGCCCCGGAGCTCTGCGAGCTCACCGCGCGGGCGCTGGCCCCGCTGAGCCTGTCCGAGGAGCCCGAGCAGCTGCTGGCCCGCACCATCACCCTGCCCGAAATGCTCGGCACCCCCGACGTGGCCGCCTTCGACCCGTCCGTCAGCTGGATCCCGGCCGGCGACGAGCGGCTGCTGCGCCTGCCGATCGGCCTGTCCGGCGAGGGCGACCCGGTGCTGCTCGACCTCAAGGAGTCCGCCCAGGGCGGCATGGGCCCGCACGGCCTGATCGTCGGGGCCACCGGCTCCGGCAAGAGCGAACTGCTGCGCACCATGGTCACCGGGCTGGCGATGACCCACTCCCCGGAGCTGCTCAGCCTGGTGCTGGTCGACTTCAAGGGCGGCGCCACCTTCGCCGGCGTCACCGGACTGCCGCACGTGGCCGGCCTGATCACCAACCTCGCCGACGACCTCTCCCTGGTGGACCGGGTCCGCGCCGCCCTCCAGGGCGAACAGCAGCGCCGGCAGCGGCTGCTGCGCGCGGCCGGGAACGTCGACTCGCTGCGCGAGTACCAGCTGCGCCAGGCGGCCGGGCAGTGCGACGTGGACGGCAAGCCGCTGGAACCGCTGCCCTACCTGCTGATCGTGGTCGACGAGTTCGGCGAACTGCTCTCCCAGCGCTCCGACTTCATCGACCTGTTCGTCCAGATCGGCCGGGTCGGCCGCAGCCTGGGCATGCACCTGCTGCTGGCCACCCAGCGGCTGGAGGAGGGCCGGCTGCGCGGCCTGGAGTCGCACCTGTCGTACCGCGTCTGCCTGCGCACCTTCAGCGCCGCCGAGAGCCGCGCGGTGATCGGCACCCCCGACGCCTACCAGCTGCCCCCGATCCCCGGCTCCGCCTACCTCAAGGTGGACGAGTCGGTCTACCAGCGCTTCCGGGTCGCCCACATCTCCGGCCCGTACCAGGAGCCCGGCGCGGGCGAGGACGGCGCCGCGGCCGGCCTCCCGGTCGTGCCCTTCGAACTGCGCACCGCGCCGCAGGAGGAGCCCGAGGAGCCCGCCGAGTCCCAGCCGCCGGCCCTGCCCGCCGGCCCCACCGAGATGGAGGTGGCGGTCGACCAGGTCTGCCGGTTCGGCCAGTCCGTGCACCAGGTCTGGCTCGCCCCGCTGCCCGCCGCGATCCCGCTGGACAGCCTGATCGGCCCGGTCTCCGAGCAGCCGGGGCGCGGCCGCCAGGCCGGCCTGTGGCCCGGCACCGGTCGGCTCGCCTTCCCCGTCGGCGTGCTCGACCTGCCGCTCCAGCAGCAGCAGTTGCCGCTCCAGTTCGACTTCGAACGCGTCCACGGCAACCTCGCCCTGGTGGGCGCGCCGCAGACCGGCAAGAGCACCCTGCTGCGCACCACGGTGCTGTCCGCGATGCTCACCCACACCCCCGACGAGGTGCAGTTCTACGGACTGGACTACGGCGGCGGCAGCCTCGGCCCGCTGGAGGCCGCCCCGCACGTGGGCGCCGTGGCCGGGCGCCGCGACGAGCAGCGGGCCCGCCGGGTGCTGGCCGAGCTCGGCCTCCTGGTCGCCGCCCGCGAGCAGCTCTTCGGGGAGCTGGGCGTCGACTCGGTGGCGGCCTTCCGGGCGCTGCGCAAGGCCGACCGGCTGCCGGCCGGGACCCGGGCCGCCGACGTCTTCCTGCTGCTGGACAACTGGGGCGCGATCCGCACCGAGCTGGAGGGCGCCGAGGCCTCGGTGCTGGACATCGCCTCCCGCGGCCTGGGCGTGGGCGTGCACGTGATCGTCACCGCCAACCGCTGGGCCGACATCCGGCCGAACCTGCGCGACAGCTTCTCCGGGCGCCTGGAGCTGCGGCTGAACGAGCCCACCGAGTCGGAGGTCAGCCGCCAGGCGAGCCGGCAGGTCCCCAACATCCAGGGCCGCGGCATCGTGTCGCCCGGCGTGCTGTACCAGGCCGTGCTGCCCCGGCTGGACGGCCGCGAGGGCACCGACGGCCTGGCCGAGGCCCAGGAGGACGCGCTCGGCAAGATCGCCGCCTCCTGGCCGGGCGCCGGCGCCCCGCCGGTGCTGATGCTGCCCGACCGGGTGCTGCTCGAGGACCTCGACCCCGCGGGGACGGCCGGCTTCGCCGCGGACGAGGTGCCGATCGGCGTCGGCGAGCGCGACCTGGCGCCGGTCGGCCTGGCGATGGGGCCGGGCGACCCGCACTTCCTGGTGTTCGGCGACGCCGGCAGCGGCAAGTCCGCCTTCCTGCGCACCTGGATGGCCGCCACGGCCGCCCGGAGCACCGCCTGGGAGTCCCGGTTCATGGTGATCGACTACCGGCGCAGCCTGCTGGACGCGGTGCCGGAGGACTACATCGGCGCCTACGCGGGCGACGCGGCCGCCGCCGAGGCCTACGTCGACCAGCTGGTCGCCAAGCTGGCCGAGCGGATGCCGCCGCCCGGCATCACGGCCGCCCAGCTCCGCGCCCGGGACTGGTGGGACGGTCCCGAGCTGTATGTGGTGGTGGACGACTACGACCTGGTCGCGGTCGGCCACCAGTCCCCGCTGGCCAGGCTCGCCGACTACGTCACCCAGGCCCGTGAGATCGGCCTGCACGTGGTGCTGGCCCGCCGGGTGGCCGGGGTCGGACGCCCGCTGATGTCCGACCCGCTGCTCTCCCGGCTCAAGGACCTCGGCACCGGCGGCCTGATCCTCTCCGGCGACCCGCGCGAGGGCGTCCTGCTGGGCGACCAGCGCGCGGCCCAGCGCCCCCCGGGCCGCGGCGTCCTCGTCCGGCGCTCCGGACCGGCCAGGCTGCTCCAGGTCGCGCTCCGCGAGGAGGAGCCGGCCTGACCAGCCGGGCTCCTCCCACCGGGCCGGGGGCTCTCGCAGCCCCCGGCCCGTTCGTACCTTCCCGCCCGCGCTCTCCGCGGCAGTTGCTTCGAGGTGGATCCCCGATGGCCGACAACGGCTTCAGCATCAGCGACATCTACGCCCTGGGCAACCAGTGGATCGAGCTGGGCAACACGGTGTACGCGGCCCGGTACGGCACCAGCATGGCCATGGACAAGTTCCAGTGGACCGGTGACGGCATGGTGGCCGCGCACGACGCCTGGAACCTCGTCGGCAACAGCGTGCTCGACCCGGCGGTCACCACCTGCTGGAAGATCGGCGACGCCATCAACGACTACGGCCGGGCACTGGAGAAGATCATGGCCGCCGAGCAGAAGGCCGCCAACGCGGCCGGGCTGGCCAGCATCATCGCCACCATCCTCGGGTTCGTCCTCCCCTTCGGCCTGGGCCTGCTGGCCAGGCTGATCGCGCCGCTCCTCGAAGGCCTCATCACCCTCATCACCAACATCCTGAGGACGATCGGCGAGAGCCTGCAGACCATCCTCAACATCGGCGCCTTCATCGGCGGCGCCGTGGCCGGCGGCCTGCTCCAGCTGGGCACCGACCTGCTGGCCCAGCTGATCGCCGACAAGATCTACGACGTCCCGTTCGAGATCGACTGGGCCGCCGAGGGCATGAGCATGGGCTTCGGGGCCGTCTTCGGCGGCCTCGGGGGCCTGGCCGGTCTGCGCGGCCCCAAGGAGGTCGGGATCGGCGGCGGCCCCAAGGGGGTCGGGGGCAAGGGCGTGACCCCGCCGAAGGTCGACCCGCCGGGTGTGAAGCCCCCGGTCACCGAGCACGTCCCGCTGCCGGGGCGCGGCTCCGTGCCGCTTCCGGAAGGGCCGGGGCACATCGGCGGAGTCACCCCGGGCGGCATCGGCAAGGTCCCGCCGCCGGAGCTGTTCCCGGGCGGCGGCAAGCCGCTGGGCGCCGAACCGGGCAGCGTGCCGCCGGGACGCTCGCCCGTCGCCCCCGGCGGGGTGGAGCCCCCCAAGACCGGGATCCCCCACGAGGCCCCCGGCAGCACCCCGCCCGGCCCGCCCAGGACCACGACGCCCGGCCGGGGCCCCGAGCCGGTGACCCGGGAGCCCGGCCAGCTCGACCCGTCGGGAACCCACCAGCCGACCCCCGGCGGTCAGGTGAAGCCCGGGACCGGAGTGCACGAGCCCGGGGCGGGCGGGATCGGCAACGTCGCCCCGCCGAAGAGCACCGGCGGCCAGATCGGCGGCCAGGAGACGCACGGGCCGCTGGGCGGCAAGGACGGCTCGCTGCCCGACGCCACCTCGCGCTCCGTCAACGAGACGGGCGGGAACGGCGGTTCGCGCGGCACCGTCAACGGCAACGGCACCGGCAACGTCACCCGGCCCGGCCCGAACGAGCAGACCCCCGGCCACTCGCAGTCCGAGACGCCCGTCGACAACCAGACCTACAAGGCCTCCTTCGACCGGCAGCCCGGCGGAACGCGGCCCGGCAGCGACGTCGGCGCCAATGGCCGGCCGTCCTCGGCCTCCGCCCGCGTCGAGGGCGACAACGCCGTTGTGGCCACGGACCGCAACTCGCTCTCCGCGAAGACCCCCGGAAACCACGACGGCCTCCCCGGCGGCAACAACAACCGGCCCGAGGGCGTGAAGCAGCCCCTCAAGGAGGGCGCGGAGGCGCCCACGAACAACCAGCGGACCGCCACCGGAGGCGGCACCACCCCCCGCGACACCCCGCTGGAGCCGATGCGGGACAACGGAAAGTCCGGCGGCTCCTCCGGTTCCGCGCCCAAGGGCAACGAGCGGACCAACCAGTCGACCGGGGGGCAGAAGCCCCTGCCGAGGGAACTGGAGCCCCAGGCACCGGAGAACAGCAACCGGCAGTCGACCGCCTCCTCGGCGCGGGAGCACGAGGGCGGCACCAACGGGACGAAGCAGACCACCTCCGAGAGCACGGCCCCGGGCAAGGGGGACCGGCCGACCTCGGAGCAGACCCGGCAGAACGGCCAGCAGGAGGGGACGACCGGGAAGTCGGAGGGTGTGGCGTCGAAGAAGCCCTCGACGCGGCCGTTCGGTGCCAGGAAGGTGATGACCATCGCCGACCTCCCCCCGGAGGGGGCGGGGCCGAAGAGTGGCGCCCCGGAACCGGGGATGCGACCCGGCAGTTCCAACGTGAGGACCCTCAACGACCTCCCGAGCGAACACGGGGCGGGCGGCTCGGCGAAGGGCGGATCGTCGGGGGAGAAGCCGCTGGTCGACCGGGGCACCGGGTCCACGTTGGACGGGAAGCCCGGTGAGAAGTGGGTGTCTCGGGATTCGGCTGATCGCAGGTCGATGACCATGGACGACCTGCCGGCGGATGGTCCGGTGAAGGGCGGGTCGCCGAAGGAGAAGCCGCTGGTCGACCGGGGCACCGGGTCCACGTTGGACGGCAAGCCCGGTGAGAAGTGGGTGTCTCGGGATTCGGCTGATCGCAGGTCGATGACCGTGAACGACCTGCCGGCGGATGGTCCGGTGAAGGGCGGGTCGCCGAAGGAGAAGCCGCTGGTCGACCGGGGCACCGGGTCCACGTTGGACGGGAAGCCCGGTGAGAAGTGGGTGTCCCGGGACTCGGGCGATCGCAGGTCGATGACCGTGAACGACCTGCCGGCGGATGGTCCGGTGAAGGGTGGGTCGCCGAAGGAGAAGCCGCTGGTCGACCGGGGCACCGGGTCCAGGTTGGACGGCAAGCCCGGTGAGAAGTGGGTGTCCCGGGACTCGGGCGACCGCAGGTCGACGACCATGGACGACCTCAAGAAGTCGGGGGACGCGGACACCCCCTCGCCGAGGGAGCACGAGGGCGGCACCGACGGGTCGAAGCAGACGCCCTCCGAGAGCACGGCCCCGGGCAAGGGGGACCGGCCCACCCCGGACCAGACGCGGCAGAACGGCCGGCAGGAGGGGACGACGACGAAGTCCGAGGGCTCGGCGCCGAAGAAGCCCACCGTGCGGCCGTTCGGTCCCGAGAAGGTGAGGACCCTCGCCGATGGCCCCCAGGACGGGGCGGGGCCGAGGAGCAGCACCTCGGAGTCGGGGATGCGACCCGGCGGCTCCAACGTGAAGACCGTCACCGAGGCCAAGCCGACCGAATCGGGGGCGGGCGGCTCGACCAAGGTCGGATCGTCCACCGAGAAGCCCGTGAGCAAGACGGAACCCTTCTCCGGCCGGGGCGATCGTCTCGGCGAGGGTCCGCGGGTCTCCGAGGACGCCGGAGCGTCGAACCGAACCGGCCCGCGGAGCGGATCCCAGCAGGAGTTCCCGAACGCGGAGACATCGACGAACAGCCGGGGTCCGCAGTCGGAGCTGGCGGCGAAGCAGGAGACCGCGGCGAACGCCCGGATCGCCAAGGCCAAGGCCGAGGTCGATGCGGCGGCAGCGGCGAAGGCGGGTGCGGGGCCCGAGGCCGGCAACGCGGGGGCGAAGGCGAAGTCCGGTGCGGGGGTTGAGGGTTCGGGTTCGTCGGAGCGGGTCAAGTCGTCGGCGGAGTTGACGGACAAGCGGGAGGCCGCGGCGAAGCGGGAGGCTGCGGGGAAGGCTTGGGTGACGCCCAAGGGTGAGGAGCCTGCTGGGGCGTCCGAGAAGTCCGGTGCGGCGGTGGGGGGTTCGGCTTCGTCGGAGCGGGTCAAGTCGTCGGCGGAGTTGACGGACAAGCGGGAGGCCGCGGCGAAGCGGGAGGCTGCGGGGAAGGCTTGGGTGACGCCCAAGGGTGAGGAGCCTGCTGGGGCGTCCGAGAAGTCCGGTGCGGCGGTGGGGGGTTCGGGTTCGTCGGAGCGGGTCAAGTCGCCGTCGGAGTCGGCGGCGTCTTCGGAGATGCGGGAGGCCGCGGCGAAGCGGGAGGCCGCGGGGAAGGCTTGGGTGACGCCCAAGGGCGAGGAGCCTGCTGGGGCGTCCGAGAAGTCCGGTGCGGCGGTGGGGGGTTCGGCTTCGTCGGAGCGGGTCAAGTCGCCGTCGGAGTCGGCGGCGTCGTCGGAGATGCGGGAGGCCGCGGCGAAGCGGGAGGCCGCGGGGAAGGCTTGGGTGACGCCCAAGGCCGAGGCCGATGCGGCGGCGGTGGAGAAGCCCGGCGCCGGATCGGCTGCCCGGCCCCGGGTGCCGGAGAAGCCTTCGCCGGAGGTGCGGGGCGAGGAGGCCCGGCTGACGGCGCAGAAGCACGCGGAGGTCATGGACCGCTGGCTGGAGCACAAGCGGCAGGATCCGGAGACCCGGAAGCTGGCGGAGCAGCGTGCCGAGGAGGCGCGCCAGGCGGCGGAGAAGCAGGCGGAGCGGCGGGCGGAGGTGGCCGCGGAGCGGCGGGAGCGGGCCGCTGCCGAGCGGGAGGCGTCCGAGCGGACGAAGGCGCAGGTCGCGGAGGCCGAGGCCCGGGCCGACCGCCGGCGAGCGGAGGCGGCGGCCGCCGAGGACGCCCGGTGGCAGGAGCTGTTGCAGGACCTGCGGGACAAGTCGGGTGGGAACTCCGGGACGATCGGGGAGATCTCCTTCGCCGAGGCCAGGGCCCGGATCACCCAGCGGGCCGATGCCGCGTTGCGCAAGCCCATGCGCGAGTACACGGGGCCGGCGGACTTCGAGGCGATGGACCGCTACCTGGCACCCCACCTGGTGGCCGCCGAGGCCGAGGTCTGGCACGAGCTGGCGCGCGAACTCGGCATCAACGTGGGCTCGTTGGCTCGGCAGGGCCTCATGCCGAGGTTCCCCCGGAACCTTCCGGAGCGGCCCGGCGGGAGGGTCGCCTTCGAGGCCGAGGCGTCCCCGGTCTCGAAGACCGGACCGGTCGGGGGCAAGGGCAAGGGCCTGGCCGTCGAGCCGGTTGAGACTGTCGAGGCCGGCAAGCCCGGCAAGCCCGTCGAGGCCGTCGTGAAGGAGCCCGAGGAGGAGATCACGGTTCTGCGGGCTCCGAACCCGGACGAGACCTGGGCGCAGATGGAGGCCCGGGAGGCCCGCGAGCTGGCGGCGGCGATCGAGCTGTCGACGCGGCTCCGGCAGGAGCCGAGCGGGGGCGGGGGTCCGATCACCTCGGCGTCGGCCGCGTCCGGGAGCCGGACCGGGGCGGCGCTGACGCCCGAGGCCAAGGCGAAGCTCCTCCAGGTCCCCACGCAGGCCCTCGACGAGGTCTCCCCGGCGGAGGGGTCGGCGTCGACTCAGCCGGAGGTGCCCGTCGTCGCGCAGCCGGAGGCGCCGTTCACGGCGCAGGAGTTGATCGACGAGCTGGTCGGCCTGATGCCCGGGGTTCCCCAGGCGCCGGCGGGTCTGCTGGGTCCGGACGTGTTCGGTGACCGGGTCGTTCCGCCCGCTCCGGAGTTCCTCCAGGGCTACGACTACCGGCAGTTGAAGTCGGAGTCCCGGGTGGCGTTCTTCCGGGCGCTGGACCTGGCGCGCGCGACCGCGCCGACGGCCGAGGGGCTCGCCCCGGAGACGCTGGGCCAGCACCCGGAGTCGGTCGTCGAGTCCAGTGGGATCCGGACGATGTCGCGGAGTACCGGTTCGGGGTTTCTGCGGAAGTGGGTGCGCATTCCGCGGCTGGTGCACTCGATCTGGCTGGGTGGTCCGCTGTCGGCGGACAACGAGCACACGGGTCCGTTCATGACCAATGTGCAGGACTCGGCGGACGGTCCGGGCCAGGAGTTCACCCATGTGATCTGGACGGATGTCACCCGTGCCCGGGTCGCCGAGGCCAGGGCGGCCGAGGGGACGGGCGACGACACGCCCGAACTCGCCACCGTACGGGCGATGGTGACGTGGGCGGGGACCCGGCCGCGCGGGAACGTGGTGCTGGTCAACGTCGACGAGGTCTTCTCGGCCGAGGCGCCGATGGGCCTCGAAGCGGCCTACAAGATGGAGACGGCGAAGCGCCTCGGGCAGGGGTACGCCTCGGCGAGCGACATCCTGCGACTGGAGGTCCTCGGCCGGTTCGGCGGGATCTACACCGACGGCGACAACCGCCTCCGGACCGACCCCACCCCGGCGGTTCGGCGGATCGTCGAATCCGACCAGGGCTTCGCCGTCGCCAAGGTCGGCAACGCCGGCATGGCGAACGCGGTGCTGATCGCCCCGGCCGGGCACCGCGCCGTGCGGCAGCACCTGGAGGTGCTGCGCCGCAACTACCTGCGCAGCTCGCACGAGAACACCGTCCGCGGAGGCTACTTCCAGTACCTGGACCGGATGTCCGTGTCCAAGACCGACTTCCGCGAGGCGGACAAGATGGCGGGGGAGGACCCCGTCTGGGTGCAGGGCCACACGGAGGAGCGGGACAAGAACGCGGTCCTCTATCTGAGCGGGACCGGCATCAACATCTGGGCGGACCTGGCGCACGGCCTGGGGCTCAAGGGCCCCGGCAGGCTCCCGGTGGTCGAGCCGGGTGTGTTCGAGATCGGGGTTGGGAACACCTGGGTGCCGCGCGAGCAGCCGGCCGCGGAGGCGGAGCCGGCGGAGGGCGACCAGCAGCCCGAGGCGCCCGACCGCGCGGCGACACTGCTGGCGGCCCGGAACATCATCAACACGCTGATCCGCGAACTCTCCTACCAGAACGGCAAGTTGGCTCTGAGTGAGGTGGCGGCGAGGGTCGCCCGGCACCCGCAGCCCGAGTTGCTGTGGGACACGGTGATCGGCTTCCTGGCCGGCCACCCCGAGCTGCGGACGCGGGTGCAGTGGCGCACCGTCCAGAAGTACGACGCGGGGACGAGGCCGATCGGCGCCCCGGTTCCGCTCCCGCCGTGGTCCGCCGGCCTCCTGGTGCCCGAGCCAGGGGAGGTCGAGGGGATCAAGACCGGGCGGGGTGTCGAGCGGGTGCGCATGCTGGCGCCCGAGGAGGTGCCGCCGCCCGCCGCGACGGGGGTGCTCCAGGTCCCCACCCAGGCCGTCGACGGTGTGGTCCCGGCGGTGACCGACCTGGACCGGGCCCGCGAACAGCTGGTCGCCGTGGGCGCGGGGGCGGAGGAGCAGGCCGCGACCGGTGCGCGCCTGGACGACCTGGTCGCGGCGCTGGACGAGATCGGTGCGAGTGCGGAGGACCGGCAGGGTGTCGGCACGGCCTTGCAGATGGGTTCCTTCCAGCAGGCGTTCGCCGGGCTGGGCCAGGCGCAGCGTCTGGAGGTGCTCCGGCTGCTGGCGCAGGCGCTGCGGGACGGGCTGGAGCCCGGCGCGCAGCCGATGCTGGCGCTGCTGGTGACAGTGCTCCTCGCGGCTCAGCAGATCCGGGACGAGGTGCCGGTGGCGGCCGAGGGGGAGTCCCCGCGTGATCTCGCCAGGCGGTTGACCACGTTCGCCGACGGGATCCTCGCGGGCGCGGTCGCCTGGGCCCGTGAGTCGATGCGGGGGGCTCCGACCGCGCCGTACGCGGTGGTGGCGGTGGCGGGCTACGGCCGTACCGATCTGACGCCGGCCGCCGACCTGGACTTCGGTCTGCTCGGCGTCCAGGCGGACGCGGCCTGGCTGCGGTCGCTGACCAACCTGGCGGCCGGCTGGCTGGACCTGGCCCGCCAGTTCCTGCCGGTGAACGGGTCGGCGGCGGCGCCGTTCCAGGCCGACATCATGTGGTTCAACCCCAACCTGGCGGTCTTCGACCCGGAGGCCGTGCTGGAGCACGCGCTCGCCGCTTCGGCGGACGAGCTGACGCCCAAGCACGGTGTCATGCACGACACCCGGCTGATCGAGCTGGCGCCGCTCACCGGCGCCCTCGCCGCCGTCACGTCGCACGAGGGCCAGCGGGAGCTCTTCCGGAGGTTCGCCCAGGAGCGGAGCGGGCGCGGCGACGCCGAGGTGGAGTGGGCCGCCCTGCGGGAGGCGTTCGCCGGCCTCCCGCGTCCGGAGGCGCTGGCGCAGGTGAACAGCGTCAACGTCAAGACCGGCTTGATGCGCCAACTGACCGTCGCCACACGGCACCTGTATGCCGCGTACCGGGCGGTGGCGAAGCCGGAGACGCCGTGGCGGCTCAGCACCGGCGAGCGGCTGGAGGAGCTGATCGCGGGGAAGGTGCTGTCGGGGCCGCTCGGCCGACAGCTGGTGGACGCCTATGTGCTGGGCCTGAGCCTGCGGCAGCGGTTGCACCAGGCGTACGGGGGTGAGCGGGACGAGGTCGCGACGGCACAGGTGGCCGAGCCGCCGAACGGGCTGGAGCGTCTGCTGCCGCAGGAGCAGGAGCAGTTGGCGGCCGCGATCGGGGTGCTGCACGAGGTGCAGGGGAGCCTCGGCGCCCTGTGGTCCAAGGTTCAGTCCTCGGCGCCGTCGCGCTGGAAGACCCTGTTCGGGCGCCGTCCGGTGGCGGACCAGTCCGTCGGCCTGGTGCCGGACACGGTCGAGCCGGGTGAGTTGTGGGACGCGGATCTGGAGCTGCCGCTGGTCGGTGGCGGCAGTGTGCGCCTCGGTGATGTGCAGAGTCTGACCATCGTGGCGCCGGAGACGGGTCTGCCGCAGGGTCGGGCGTTCCACACGGAGGACGAACTCGCGCAGCGGCGTGAGGTGTTGCGGAACTTCGACCTGGGGCGGCGGTGGCTGCTGGAGGTCGACGGGCAGGGACGTGTGGTCACGGGGTACCGGAAGGTGCCGTGGGGGACGGGCGGTCGGCGTTACCTCGCGCTGCTGCACGGGAACCGGGACTTCGCGGTGCTGCCGCTGTCGGGTCCGGTCGGTACGGTGAAGGTCACGGCGACGGGTCTGGCCCGGACCTTGCGGCGCAGGCCGAGTATCCAGCAGTTGGCGGCGGGTGACGAGATCGTGCTGGCCGCCTGTGACGCGGCGCTGCCTGCTTCGGATGGCGGGCCGTCGTTGGCGCAGGAGGTTGCGGACGCGACGGGCCGGGTGGTGTGGGCGCCGACGGGGAAGATCGCGGCGCTGTCGACCGACCTGGACGCGGACGCGGGCTTCCTGATGTACCCGGCCGCCGACGGCACCCCGGGTGCCTGGATCCGCTTCACGCCCAATGGTGTCGATCCCTCCCAGGATTCGGAGGAGTCGCACCCGGCGGGCGTGTCCGAGGTGGGCCCGGTGCCGCGTGGCACGGCTCCGCTGGCACCGTCGCAGAGTTCGACGGGCGTCGTGATGACGGGCGTCGAGGACTCCGAGGAGGAACAGTCCGAGTCCGAGGAGGACGCGGACGACCTGGAGGAACTGGACGACCTGGAAGAGCTGGATCCGGCGGAGGGGTTCGCGTGGTCGCAGCAGCCCCAGCACCCCGGGAACCAGGGCGAGGGGTCGGGGTCTGTCCAGGCCCAGGTGTCGACCGTCATGCAACCGGAGGCGCCCTTCACGGCACAGGAGTTGATCAACGAGCTGATCGACCTGATGCCCGGGGCTCCGCAGGCGTCGGTGGCGCCGGTGGGTCTGCTGGGTCCGGACGTGTTCGGCGACCGGATCGTCCCGGCCGCGCCGGAGTTCCTCCGGGGTTACGACTACCGGAAGTTGAAGTCGCGGTCCCGGGTGGGGTACCTCCGGGCGCTGGACCTGGCGCGCGAGACCGCGCCGACCGCCCAGGAGCTCACCCCGGATACCCTGGGCCTGCACTCGGGGTCGGTCGTCGAGTCCGACCAGTCCCAGACGATGCCGCGCAGGTCGGGCCCGATTCACCTGCCGAAGCCGGTGCGCATTCCGCGGCTGGTGCACTCGATCTGGCTGGGTGGCCCGCTGTCGATGGACAACGAGCACACCGGTCCCTTCATGACCAATGTGCAGCACTCGGCGGACGGTCTCGGCGAGGGGTTCACGCATGTGATCTGGACGGACGTCACCCGTGCGCGGGTCGCCGAGGCCAAGGCCGCAGCGGCCGCGGGGACGGACGACGTCCCGGCTGAACTCGCCACCGTGTGGGCCATGGTGGAGTGGGCGAGGAGCCGGCCGAACCGGAACGTGGTGCTGGTCAACGTCGACGAGGTCTTCTCGGCCGAGGCGCCGATGGGCCTCGAAGCAGCCTTCAAGATGGAGACCGCCAAGGGCCTGGGGCAGGGGTACGCCTCGGCGAGCGACATCCTGCGGCTGGAGGTCCTGAACCGGTTCGGCGGGGTCTACACCGATGGCGACAACCGCCTGTTGAAGGACCTGGACCGGGAGGTCCGGCGGATCGTCGAGTCCGAGCAGGGCTTCGCCGTCGCCAGGGCCAGTGCCGCGACCACGGTGCCGAGCGCCACGACCGGTACGACCACCGGGTTCGCAAAGAGCACCCGGACCTCCAAGGGCGGCCTGGCGAACGCGGTGCTGATCTCCCCGGCCGGACACCGGGCCGTGCGGCAGCACCTGGAGGTGCTGCGCCGCAACTACCTGCGCCGCTCGAACGAGAACACCGTCCGCGGGGTGTACTTCCAGTCCCGGAAGCCGTCGCACATTTCCGGTGCCGACTTCCGGGAGGCGAAGACGTGGGTGAAGACGGACCCTGGCGAGCCGACGCGCCACACGGACGACGGGGAGAAGAACGCGGTCCTGTACCTGAGCGGGACCGGTGTCAACATCTGGGCGGACCTGGCGCACGGCCTGGGGCTCAAGGGCCCCGACGCACTCCCGCTGGTCACCTCGGAGATCTTCGAGATCGGCACCGGGAACACCTGGGTGCCGCGGGAGCAGCCGGTGGCGGCCGTCCAGCTGCCCGAGGTGCCCGACCGCGAGGCGACGCTGCTGGCGGCCCGTCGCATCATCAACACGCTGATCCGCGAACTCTCGTACCAGAGCGGGAAGCTGGCGCTGAGCGAGGTGGCCGCGCGGGTCGCCCGGCACCCGCGGCCCGATCTGCTCTGGGACACGGTGATCGGCTTCCTGGCGCACCACCCCGAGCTGCGGGAACGGGTGCAGTGGCGCACCGTCCAGAAGCTTGACGGGGCGACGAAGCCGACCGGCAGTCCGGTCGTCCTCCCGCCGTGGTCCGACAGCCTGCTGGTCAGGGTGGAGGAGGCCAAGCCCAGGGCGGGCGTCGAGCGGGTGCGCATGGTGGCGCCCGAGACTGTGGCGCCGCCCGCCTCGACGGTACCCGCGGCGGGGCTGCTCCAGGTTCCCACCCAGTCCGTCGACGGCGTCGCCACGGTGGTGGAGACCGTCGTTCAGGAGCAGTCCGAGCTGGACCGGGCCCGTGAACTGCTGGTCGCCGTGGGTGCGGATGCGGGGGAGCGGGCCGCGATCGGTGCGGGCCTGGACCGGCTGGTCGCGGCCTTGGACGGGAGCGGTGCGAGCGCGGAGGACCGGCAGGGCGTCGGCACGGCCTTGCAGATGGGGCCCTTCCAGCAGGCGTTCGCCGACCTGGGGCAGACGCAGCGTCTGGGCGTGCTCCAGCTGCTGGCCCAGGCCCTGCTGGACGGTCTGCGGCCCGGGGCGCAGCCGATGGTGGCGCTGCTGGTGACGGTGCTCCTCGCGGCTCAGCAGATCCGGGACGAGGTGCCGGTGGCGGCCGCGGGGGAGTCCCCGCGTGACCTCGCCAGGCGGTTGACCGGGTTCGCCGACGGCATCATGGCGGACGCGGTCGCCTGGGCCCGTGAGTCGATGCGGGGTGAGGCCACCGCGCCGTACGCGGTGGTGGCGGTGGCCGGTTACGGCCGTACCGATCTGACGCCGGCCGCCGACCTGGACTTCGGTCTGCTCGGTTCCCAGCAGGACGCGGTGTGGCTGGAGTCGCTGACCAAGCTGGCGGCGGGCTGGCTGGACCTGGCCCGCCAGTTCCTGCCGGTGAACGGGACGGTGTCGGCGCCGTTCCAGGCCGACATCCTGTGGTTCAACCCCAACCTGGTGGTCTTCGACCCGGAGGCCGTGCTGGAGTTCGCGCTCGCCGGTCCGGGAGGTGAGCCGGGGCCCACACACGGTGTCATGCACGACACGCGGCTGATCGAGCTGGCGCCGCTGCCCGGTGCCCTCGCGGCCGTCACGTCGCGGGAGGGCCAGCGGGAGCTCTTCCGGACGTTCACGGAGGAGCGGGGCCTGCGCCTCGACCCCGAGGTGGAGTGGGCCGCCCTGCGGGAGGCGTTCGCCGGCCTCCCGCGTCCGGAGGCGCTGGCGCAGGTGAACAGCGTCAACGTCAAGACCGGCTTGATGCGCCAACTGACCGTCGCCACACGGCACCTGTATGCCGCGTACCGGGCGGTGGCGAAGCCGGAGACGCCGTGGCGGCTCAGCACCGGCGAGCGGCTGGAGGAGCTGATCGCGGGGAAGGTGCTGTCGGGGCCGCTCGGCCGACAGCTGGTGGACGCCTATGTGCTGGGCCTGAGCCTGCGGCAGCGGTTGCACCAGGCGTACGGGGGTGAGCGGGACGAGGTCGCGACGGCACAGGTGGCCGAGCCGCCGAACGGGCTGGAGCGCCTGCTGCCGCAGGAGCAGGAGCAGTTGGCCGTCGCGCTCGGGGCCCTGCGTGAGCTGGAGGGGAGCCTCGACGCCCTGTGGGTCAAGGTCAGGCCCCCGGCCCAGGCTCCGTCGCGCTGGAAGAACCTGTTCGGGCGCCGTCCGGTGGCGGACCAGTCCGTCGGCCTGGTGCCGGACACGGTCGAGCCGGCCGAGTTGTGGGACGCGGATCTGGAGCTGCCGCTGGTCGGTGGCGGCAGTGTGCGCCTCGGTGACGTCCAGAGCTTGACCATCGTGGCGCCGGGGACGGGTCTGCCGCAGGGTCGGGCGTTCCACACGGAGGACGAACTCACGCAGCGGCGTGAGGTGTTGAGGAGTTTCGACCTGGGGCGGCGGTGGCTGCTGGAGGTCGACGGGCAGGGCCAGGAGGTCACCGGGTACCGGAAGGTGCCGTGGGGAACGGGTGGGCGGCGCTACCTCGCGTTGGTGCACGGGAACCGGGACTTCGCGGTGCTGCCGCTGTCCGGTCCGGTCGGCACGGTGAAGGTCACTGCGGCGGGGCTGGCCCGGACGCTGCGGCGCCGGCCGAGTGTCCAGCAACTGGCGGCGGGTGACGAGATCGTGCTGGCCGCGTGCGACGCGGCGCTGCCGGCCTCGGACGGCGGGCCCTCGCTGGCGCAGGAGGTGGCGAACGCTACCGGTCGGGTGGTGTGGGCGCCGACGGGGAAGATCGCGGCGCTGTCGACCGACCTGGACGCGGACGCCGGGTTCCTGATGTATCCGGCCGCCGACGGTACACCGGGTGCCTGGATCCGCTTCACCCCGAACGGCGTTGAGTCCGCCCAGGCCTCGGGCGAGTCGGTGGGCGCTTCCGAGGCGGGCCCGGTGTCGCGTGGCACGGCTCCCCAGGTGCCGTCCCAGAGCTCGACGGGCGTCGCGACGACGGACGTTGTGGAGGAGCAGCCCCAGCTCCCCGAGAATCAGGGAGAAGGGTCGACCCAGGCGCAGGCGCCGGAACCACCGTTCACCGCCCAGGAGTTGATCGACGAGCTGGTCAGCCTGATGCCCGGCGGCCCGCAGGCGCCGGCGGCGCCCGCGGATCCGCTGGAGGCCATGCTGGGGCCGGACCTGTTCGGCGACCGGGTGGTCCCGCCCGCCCCGGAGTTCCTCCAGGGGTACGGCTACGGCCAGTTGAAGTCGGAGTCCCGGACGGCGTTCTTCCGGGCGCTGGACCTGGCGAGCGAGGCGGCGACGCCGACGGCCGAGGGGCTCGCCCCGAAGGCCCTGGGCCAGGACCCGGAGTCCGTCATCGAGTCCGGGGCGCTCCAGACGGTGCGTCGCAGGTCGGGGTCGATGCACCTGCCGAAGCGGGTGCGCATTCCGCAGCTGGTGCACTCGATCTGGCTGGGCGGTCCGTTGTCGGCGGGCAACGCGCACACCGGCCCCTTCATGGCGAACGTGCAGGAATCGGCCGACGGTCTCGGCCGGGAGTTCACCCATGTGATCTGGACGGACGTCACCCGTGCGCGGGTCGCCGAGGCCGCGGCGGCCCTGGGGACGGACGGCGACACGCCCGAACTCGCCACCGTACGCGCCATGGTGGCGTGGGCGAGGAGCCGGACGCACCGGAACGTGGTGCTGGTCAACGTCGACGAGGTCTTCTCGGCCGAGGCGCCGATGAGCCTCGAAGCGGCCTACAAGATGGAGACCGCCAAGGGGTTGGGGCAGGGGTACGCCTCGGCGAGCGACATCCTGCGGCTGGAGGTCCTGGACCGGTTCGGCGGGGTCTACACCGACGGCGACAACCGGCTGTTGAAGAACCCCGTTCCCGAGGTCAGGAGGATCGCCGACTCCAAGCGGCACTTCGCCGTCGCCACGGCCAGTCTGGCGGATGCGCCGGGCGCCAGGAACGGCACGACCGCCAGGGGCGGCCTGGCGAACGCGGTGCTGATCGCCCCGGCCGGGAACACGGCCGTGCAGGAGCACCTCAGGGTGCTGCGAAGCAACTACCAGCGCACCTCGCACCAGAACACCTTCCGCGGGGAGTACTTCCGGCCCCGGGGGCAGGAGGACAACACCGAGGCCAACTTCCAGCAGGCGGACGTGGTGGCGGGGCCCCCGGTCTGGGTCCAGAACCACACGGAGGAGAACGAGAAGAACGCGGTCCTCCACCTGAGCGGGACCGGTGTCAACATCTGGGCGGACCTGGCGCACGGCCTGGGGCTCAGCGGCCCCGGTGCGCTTCCCGTGGTCGAGCGGGGCGTGTTCGAGATCGGGGTCGGGAACACCTGGGTGCCGCCGAGGCCGTCGGCTGTGGCGGGCGTCCAGTTGCCCGAGGTGCCCGACCGCGCGGCGACGCTGCTGGCGGCCCGTCGCATCATCAACACGCTGATCCGTGAACTGGTGTACCAGAACGGCAAGTTGGCGCTGAGCGAGGTGGCGGCGAGGGTCGCCCGGCACCCGCGGCCCGAGCTGCTGTGGGACACGGTGATCGGGTTCCTGGCCCGGCACCCCGAGCTGCGGGACCTGGTGCGGTGGCGCACCGTCCGGAAGGTCGGCGCGGGAACCGGGCCGGCCGACCAGCCGGTGGCGCTCCCGCCGTGGTCCGCCGGTCTCCTGGTGCCCGAGTCCGGGCAGGTGGCGGGGGTCACCGCCGGGTCGGATGTCGAGCGGGTGCGCATGGTGGCGCCCGAGGAGGTGCCGCCGCCCGCCGCGACGGGGGCCGTGGCGGGGTTGCTCCAGGTACCGACTCAGTCCGTCGACGGCGTGGTCCCGGCGGTGACCGACCTGGACCGGGCCCGCGAGCAGTTGGTCGCCGCAGGCGAGGGTGAGGGGGAGCGGGCCGCGATCGGCGCGCGCCTGGACGACCTGGCTGCTGCGCTGGACGCGAGTGGTGCGAGTGCGGAGGACCGGCAGGGCGTCGGCCGGGCGTTGCAGATGGGTGCTTTCCAGCAGCCGTTCGCCGGCCTGGCGCAGGCGCAGCGTCTGGATGTGCTCCGGTTGCTGGCGCAGGCGTTGCGGGACGGTCTGCGGCCGGGTGAGCAGCCGATGGTGGCGCTGTTGCTGACGGCCCTCCTCGCGGCACAGCAGATCCGGGACGAGGTGCCGGTGACGGTCGCGGGGGAGTCTCCGCGTGACCTCGCCCGGCGGTTGACCGCGTTCGCCGACGGGATTCTCACGGATGCGGTCGTGTGGGCCCGTGAGTCGATGCGGGGCGTTCCGACGGCGCCGTACGCGGTGGTGGCGGTGGCGGGCTACGGTCGCACGGACCTGACGCCGGCCGCCGACCTGGACTTCGGGCTGCTCGGCTCCCAGGCGGACGCGGTGTGGCTGGGGTCGCTGACCAACCTGGCGGCGGGCTGGCTGGACCTGGCGCGCGCGTTCCTGCCGGTGAACGGGACGGTGCCGGCACCGTTCCAGGCCGACACCATGTGGTTCAACCCCAATCTGGCGGTCTTCGACCCGGAGGCCGTCCTGGAGTTCTCGCTCGCCGCTCCGGGAGATGAGCCGGGGCCCAAGCACGGTGTCATGCACGACACCCGGCTGATCGAGCTGGCGCAGCTCACCGGGGCCCTCGCCGCCGTCACGTCGAGCGAGGGCCAGCGGGAGCTCTTCCGGAGGTTCACGGAGGAGCGCGGCGGCCGCATCGCCCCCGAGGTGGAGTGGCTCGCCCTGCGGGAGGCGTTCGCCGACCTCCAGCGCCCGGAGGCGCTGGCGCAGGTGACCAGCGTGGACGTCAAGGCCGACTTCATGCGGCAGTTGACGGTCGCCACGCGGCACCTCTATGCCGCGTACCGGGCGGTGGCGAAGCCGGAGACGCCGTGGCGGCTCAGCACCGGCGATCGGTTGCAGGAGCTGATCGAGGGGAAGGTGCTGTCGCCGAGCCTCGGGCGGAGGCTGGTGGACGCCTACGAGTTGGCCCTGAGCCTGCGGCAGCGCTTGCACCGGGCGTACGGGGGCGAACGGGACAAGGTCGCGACCGCGCAGGTGGCCGAGCCGCCGAACGGGCTGGAGCGACTGCTGCCGGAGGAGCAGGAGCAGTTGGCCGCCGCACTCGGGGCCCTGCGCGAGGTGCAGGGGGGCCTCGACGCCCTGTGGTCCAAGGTCAAGTCCTCGGCTCCGTCGCGCTGGAAGAACCTGTTCGGGCGTTCCCGTCCGATGGCGGACCAGTCCGGGGGCTCGGCGTCGGACTCCGAGACGCCGGTGGTCGGTGTGCCGGAGGTGCCGGACACGGTCGAGCCGGGTGAGTTGTGGGATGTGGACCTGGAGCTGCCGCTGGTCGGTGGCGGCAGTGTGCGGTTGGGTGATGTCCGGAGTCTGACGATCGCGGCGCCGGGTTCGGGCCTTCCGCAGGGTCGGGCGTTCCACACGGAGGACGAACTCGCGCAGCGGCGTGAGGTGTTGAGGAACTTCGACCTGGGGCGGCGGTGGCTGCTGGAGGTCGACAGGCAGGGGCGTGAGGTCACGGGGTACCGGAAGGTGCCGTGGGGCACTGGCGGTGGGCGGCGCTATCTCGCGCTGCTGCACGGCAACCGGGACTTCGCGGTGCTGCCGCTGTCCGGTCCGGTCGGTACGGTGAAGGTCACGGCGACGGGTCTGGCCCGGACGTTGCGGCGCAGGCCCAGCATTCAGCAGTTGGCGGTGGGTGACGAGATCGTGCTGGCCGCGTGCGATGCGGCGCTGCCCGCTTCGGACGGCGGGTTGTCGCTGGCGCAGGAGGTGGCGAACGCTACCGGTCGGGTGGTGTGGGCGCCGACGGGGAAGATCGCGGCGCTGTCGACCGACCTGGACGCTGATGCGGGCTTCCTGATGTACCCGGCGGCCGACGGCACGCCGGGTGTCTGGATCCGCTTCACCCCGAACGGCGTTGAGACCGTCCAGGTCTCGGACGAGTCGATGGGCGCTTCCGAGGCGGGCCCGGTTTCGCGTGCCAGCGTTCCCCTGGTGCCGTCGCAGAGTTCGACGGACGTCGCGATGACGGGCGTCGAGGAGACGGACGTCGAGGGCGAGGAGGAGGGCGAGCTCCCGGCCGCGAACTCCCGTACGGACAAGGGCAAGGGCAGGGTCGACGAGGCCGCCGAGGAGGACCTGGACGACCTGGAGCGGCTTGATCTGGAGGAGGCGATCGCGCGGTCGCGGCAGCCCCAGTACCCCGGGAACCAGGGCGAGGGATCGGGGTCGACCCAGGCGCAGGTGTCGACCGTCGTCCAGCCGGAGGCGCCGTTCACGGCGCAGGAGTTGATCGACGAGCTGATCGGCCTGATGCCCGGGGTTCCGCAGGCGTCGGTGGCGCCGGTGGGTCTGCTGGGTCCGGACGTGTTCGGTGACCGGGTCGTCCCGGCCGCCCCGGAGTTCCTCCAGGGGTACGACTACCGGAAGTTGAAGTCCGAGTCCCGGGTGGCGTTCTTCCGGGCGCTGGACCTGGCGAGCGGAACGGCGCCGACGGCCGAGGGGCTCGCCCCGGAGGCCCTGGGCCTGGAGCAGGGTTCGGTCGTCGAGTCCGGACGGTTCCAGACGATGTCGCGGAGTACCGGTCCGGCGTTCGGGCGGAAGCGGGTGCGGATTCCCCGCCTGGTGCACTCGATCTGGCTGGGCGGCCCGCTGTCGATGGACAACGAGCACACCGGTCCGTTCATGACCAACGTGCAGGACTCGGCCGACGGTCTCGGCCAGGGATTCACCCATGTGATCTGGACGGACGTCACCCGTGCGCGGGTCGCCGAGGCCAGGGCGGCCGCGGAGACGGACCGGGACACGCCCGAACTCGCCACCATTCGCGCCATGGTGGCGTGGGCGGGGACCCGACCGCACGGGAACGTGGTGCTGGTCAACGTCGACGAGGTGTTCTCGGCCGAGGCTCCGATGGGCCTCGAAGCGGCCTACAAGATGGAGACCGCCAAGGGTCTGGGGCAGGGGTACGCCTCGGCCAGCGACATCCTGCGACTGGAGGTCCTCCGCCGGTTCGGCGGGGTCTACACCGACGGCGACAACCGGCTCCAGGCCGACCCCGCCCCGGTGGTCGAGCGGATCGTCAACGCCCGGCGGAGCTTCGCCGTCGCCAAGGTCGGCAACGCGGGCATGGCGAACGCGGTGCTGATCGCCCCGGCCAGGCACCCGGGTGTGGAGCAGCACCTGGAGGTGCTGCGCCGTAACTACCTGCGCAGCTCGCACGAGAACACCGTCCGCGGGATGTACTTCCAGTCCCGCGACCGGGCGCACATCACCGCCGAGGAGTTCGAGGAGGCGGAGGAGTGGGTGGGGAAGGTCCCCGCCGAGGCGCAGCGCCACACGGACGACGGGGAGAAGAACGCGGTCCTCTACCTGAGCGGGACCGGTGTCAACATCTGGGCGGACCTGGCGCACGGCCTGGGGCTCGACGGCCCTGAAGCGCTCCCGCTGGTCCCCTCGGAGATCTTCGAGATCGGCACCGGGAACACCTGGGTGCCGCGGGAGCGGCCGGCGGCGGCCGTCCAGTTGCCCGAGGTGCCCGACCGCGAGGCCACGCTGCTGGCGGCCCGTCGCATCATCAACACGCTGATCCGCGAACTCTCCTACCAGAGCGGGAAGCTGGCGCTGAGCGAGGTGGCCGCGCGGGTCGCCCGGCACCCGCGGCCCGACCTGCTCTGGGACACGGTGATCGGCTTCCTGGCCCGGCATCCCGAGCTGCGGGAGCGGGTGCAGTGGCGCACCGTCCAGAAGTACGACGGCGCGACGAAGCCGGTCGGCACTCCGGTCGTCCTCCCGCCGTGGTCCGACAGCCTGCTGGTCAGGGTGGAGGAGGCCAAGCCCAGGCCGGGCGTCGAACGGGTGCGCATGCTGCGGCCCGAGGACGTGCCGCCGCCCGCCGCGACGGTGCCCACCGCGGCACCGGCGGGGCAGCAGCAGGTGACCGAAGAGGAGGAGACGACCGGACAGGAGGAGACGGCCGACGGCCAGGCCGGTCAGGCACCCGGCCGGCAGTTCCACGCGCCGACCGACGGCACCGACGGCACGACGGCCGGCACCACCGCGCCGACTCGCGGCATGCCCCAGCAGCAGGCCGCGCCGCAGCCGCCCGCGGCGACGGACCCGGCGAACTTCCCCGGCTGGCAGCCGTTCACGACCGCCCAGGGGACGGCGGCCGAGCCGCTCCGCCCCGACCGTACGCCGCGCCCCGGCCCGGGCCCGCAGACCGACCCCAACGGGGTGGTGCGGGACCACGGCGGCTGGCAGCTGAAGCCGACGGCGGTCCCGGGGGCGCCGATCACGCGGTTCCCGGCCGCCTGGCAGCGGCCGGTGGCGGCGCCGGAGTGGACGTACTACCCGGAGGACTGGAGCGCCGACACGGTCCTGCGGCACGTCCAGGCGGCGATGCGGAACAATCCGAGCGTCGCGCCGGGGCCGGACGGCCTGGACCGGGCGGTCGGCTGGTCCGGGAGCCTGTGGGTCGAGGCGGTCCTGGACCAGCAGGGCTACATCCTGTACCACCACCCGCTCCCCAACTCCCCCGCGCCGTACGCGGCGTGGCAGGAGGAGGCGGTGGTCGGCCGGGGCGACCGGGTCGACCTGTTCGGGTACCCGGGCGTACTGCTCCAGCGGGTGCGGTTCGACAGCGGGCAGGACGGCTTCGAGTTCACCGTCCGGCTGCACCTGGAGCCGTCCGCGGGCATGACGCCCGCCGAGCTGGACGCGGTGCGGCAGCAGGTGCGGACGCTCATGGCCGCCTTCACGGCCGGGCAGCAGGTCGGGGCCTTCGACCGGCTGCTGACCGTGGGCGTGGAGTTCACCGAGGAGGCGGGCGACGGCGTCACCACGCTCCCGGTCGCGCCGGGCGCGGTGCCGGCCCTGGCGCAGGTGCTGCCGCGGCAGTTCAGGGAGGCGGCCGGAACGGTCGACCTGGAGTTCGTGACGGGGACGCAGCTGCGCAAGTCCCCGCCGGTGCGGGAGGTCCACGTCGGCGGGGACTGGACGGCCGGGCTGCGCCCGTCGTTCACGGCTCCGGCCTGGGACCGCCCCGGCCGGGGGCTGCCCCCGGAGTGGGGCACCGCCGAGGCCCGGTACGCCGCCCACCACGTGCTGCGGACGGGGACGGCCGAGGTCGTCGGCGAGGCGGCCGCGGGCCGTCCGGCCCCCGAGGTCCGCCGCGGCCGGTTCGCCGGGGTGCGGCTGAACGTCCGGGTCGAGGACGGCGTCATCACCGACGTCTGGGGCGAGCCGCACCAGAAGCTGCGGCCGCAGCTGACCGCCCCGGTGGCCGGCGGCGAGGCGGTGCTGGTCCCCGCGCAGGAGGTCAGGCCGCCGCAGGACGCCTTCATCCGGGCCATCACCGCCCGGGAGCTGGAGTCCTTCGACGCCCGCCGGGTCCGGCTGCCGGACGGGGACACCGAGACGGTGCTGACCGTCCGGCTGTACCTGGACCTCGAAGCGAAGCTGGACCTCGCGGACGGGCCGACGGCCGCGGCCGTGGAGGCTCTCCGAGAGGCGGGCCGGGAGGGGGTCGAGAAGGTCTACAACACCGGGCAGCGGCTGCCCAGCGGTGATCTGCTGCGGGTCGAGGTCGAGTTCGTCCCCGACCGGTCCACGGCGCACCACACGGTCGCCGTCCGGGAGCGCCAGGACCGGGCCAACCACCGGACCTGGGGCCTGAACATCGAGGCGCGGACGATCGCCCACGAGATCGGCCACCTGCTCGGCCTGGACGACGAGTACCGGGAGGCGGGTTCCACGCCCCGGCCGATCCATCCGGACGACAGCGGGATCATGGGCGGCCGCCAGACCGACCGGTTCGGACGCCCCTGGCTGGACATGAACCACCTCCACGAGGGCCCGCTGGAGATCCTCGCCCCCTTCGCGCCGCCGGCCGCCCGCAACCTGCGGCAGCTCGGCGGGGTGGTGGACGAGGCCTTCGGCGAGGACCGCGGCCCGACGCCGGTCGGCGACGCGCCGACCCGGGCCCGGTTCCGCGAGGAGGTGCTGCGGCGCGCCCTGTACGGCGGTCCGGGCGGGCGGGACGGCCACCTGGTGCCGCCGCGGGGGTCGACGCGCCCCCGGCCGGAGCGGGTGCCGGGGTCGCAGGAGCGCAACGGGACGTTCAAGGTGGTCGGCGGGCCCGCCGACGCGGCGGCCACGCAGGTCGGCGCCCTGGCCGGCGACCTGCCCGGCCCGCGCCGGAACCGGACGGTGTTCCCCGAGCACTGGACGGCGGACGACGCGGTGTACGCCGCCGAGCAGGCGTACCAGCACGCCCTGCGCACCGGCGGGGTCACCGCGACCGGCCTGCACTCCCACCACTGGGTCGGCGAGTACGGCGGGGTGCGGATCGAGGGCCGGATCCGGGCGGGGGAGTTCGTCTCCTTCCGTCCCTCCGACGACCAGAGCGGGCTGGACACCCCGGCGTACATGCCGTGGCGCCCGACCGGTGGGGCCTTCGGCGCCCGGGTCGAGGACCTCGTCCGGTACGGCGACCGGCAGACCCTCACCGGCGTCCACGCCGAGCCGGAGAGGGCGGCCGCCACGGCGCACGGCGTCAAGGTGGGCTCGGTGCTCGCGGAGAACGACAACGGCACCTACCGGGCCGACGTCTGGTTCCTCGACGCGGCCGTGACCCCCGGCGCCCCGATGGCGAAGTTCCCGTCGCGGTGGCACCAGCACGCGGACGGGGAGACCCACACCCTCTACCCGAAGGCGTGGACGCCGTCGCGCGTCCTGTCCGCCGTGGAGCGGGCGTACGCGGCCCGGCACACCTCCGAGCCGCTGGACTCCGGCGCCGTGCGATGGGTGGGCGAGGCCGACGGCGTGCGGATCGAGGGGATCACCCGGGACGGCCGGCACCTGACGCACCGTCCGACCGCCCGGCAGCCGCTCACCGACTGGTACGCGCCCCCGGCGGCGGACGGGTCCACCGGGCCCGGCCTGCGCGGCCGCCGCGTCCGGACGGTGGACGGACAGCTGGGCATCGAGGTCTCGGCACCGGTGCACCTGCGGGTCGCGGCGGGCGCCACGCCCGCGGCGGTCGCGGACGCCCGCAAGCGGCTCCAGCGGGCCGCCGACGACTTCGTCCGGCAGCACCGCGCCGCCGGCGACCCGCCGGTCCTGCTGACCCTCGACTTCGTCGACACGGAGGCGGACGCCCTTCCGGGCGCGGTGGCCGGGGCGGACTCCCTCCCCGACGGCGCCGGGCTGGACGTGCTCCTGCCCGGTGTGGCCGGGGCGTTGACGCCCGGGTTCTCCGCGACGGTCGCGGGCAGCGCGGGCCCGGCCACGGCCACCGCCAGGGCGCAGGCCGGGTACGGACAGCGGGCGCTCGTCGAACCGGAGCTGACCGAGCCCGCGGAGCCCGGAACGGGCACCCGCCCGGCCACCGTCACCGAGATGGCGGGGCAGCAGTGGATGATCGACGGGGCCTTCGCCCCGACGCTCGCGGGGAACGCCGGGCGGGGACTGCCGACCGGCTGGACGCCGGGCGAGGGCAGGTACGCGGCGCTCCAGGTGCTCGCCGGCTGGCGCGGCCGGCGGCGCGAGCTCGTGAAGGGCCGCTTCAACGGCGTCCCGATCGAGGTCCGGACCGAGAACGGGCGGATCGTGGACTTCCGCGGCCTGCCGGACCGGAGTGTCCCGGCCCAGTTCACCAAGGCCGTCCCCGAGCCGTCCGGCCAGGGCCTGGTCTTCCCGACCGGCCCGCGCCACGCCCCCGAGTCCTCCTCCTCGTCGTCGTCCTCGTCCTCCGCGCCCGCCGGCGCGATCCCGCAGCCGGCGCAGGACCCGGCGACGGCGCTGCTGCCGGGCCACGCCTCGGCCGAGGCCGTACCGGACGACCCGGCGGCGCAGCCGTTCGAGCTCCGGCGCGGCCCGCTCGTACCGGGCGGCGAGGACGTCACCGTCCTCGTCCTGCGCGTCCACCTGGACGGCTCCGGCCTGACCGGGGAGGACGCCCGGGCCAGGGTCGCCGCGCTGGGCGCGCGGATCCGGGACGCCGCCGCGCGGTTCGACAACCGCACCAGGCTCCCGGACGGCACCCCGCTGCTGGTGCGGGTGGAGTTCGTGGACGCCACCGGCGATCCGCACCGGACGGTGCTCCTGCACGAGCGGAGCGTCGCCCAGGACGCCGGGAACTGGCACCTGGAGATCTCCCGGGACGCGCTGGTCCACCAGCTGGGCCGGGCCTTCGGCATCTCCGTCACGGAGTACGCGGGCGGCGGCACGACCCACGTCGTCCCGGCACCGTCGGTGCGCGTCCTGCGCGAACTCGGCGAGCTCGCGGACGACCGGCTGGGCCGCCTCGGGCACGACACCGAGGACGGCGAGTCGCCCCGGACGGAGTTCGCCGACGGCGTCCTGGAGGCCGAACTCGGCCCGGCCGTCGGGACGCGGGGCGGCCACCTGCCGTCGGCCATCGGCGAGGAGGGGGCCGAACAGCTGGAGCTGGTGCGCCGTCACGCCAACGGCACCCTGCTGGTGGAGACCGGCGCGGGCCGGCGCACCCTGTTCCCCGAGCACTGGACCGCCGCCGAGGCCCGGTACGCCGTCGAGCAGGCGGCCGTCGACGCGGTCCGCAACGAGACCTTCCAGGTGACCGAGAACGGGATCTTCTGGCAGGGCGTGTACGAGGGCGTCCGGATCGAGGGCAGGTCGGACGAGGACGGGACGGTCACCGCCTTCCGCCCGGCCGCCGACCAGCGCGGCCTGGTGGCGCCCGCCCACGCGCCGGGCGCCGGCGCGGTCGACGTCCCGTCGCTCGACGGGGCCCCGGTGCTCACCCCGGACCAGCTGCGCGTGTTCGGCGAGCAGGCCAGGCGGGAGGGCGGCACCGGGCTGCCCCCGGAATGGACCCGGGAGCAGACCCGCCACGCGGCCCTGTGGGTGTACGAGCAGCAGAACGGCGCGGCGAGGGGACGCAACGGGGACGAGATCGTCACCGGCGCGTACGGTGACGTCCGGATCAGGCTGCTGGTCCGCAACCGGCAGATCATCGACTACTGGGCCGAGCCGGGGCAGCGCTTCGACGCGACCGAACCGGCCGAGCCGGTACGGGTGCTGGCCACGGCGGAGGTGCGTCCGCCGGTCCGTCGGTTCCTGCGCTCGCTCCAGGCCCAGTTCATCCAGTCGTACGAGGTCCGGCGGGTGGTGGACTCCGACGGGGACACCAGGACCGTCCTGACAGTGAGGGTCCACCTGGAGGACGACGGCCTGGTGGGCAGCCGCGCCGAGACCGAGCGGGGCCTCGACCGGGTGCGGCTCAACGCCGAGGCGGGCGTCCGGGACGTCTTCGGCCAGGGGCTGCGGCTGCCCGACGGCAGCCTGCTGGAGGTCGCGATCCGGTTCGTCGACCGGGAGAGCGCCCACCACGTCGTCGAGGTGCGCTCCTACACCTCCCAGGAGCACGCCCAGCACTGGGGCGTGGACTCCCCGCCGAGGGTGATCGGCCACGAGGTCGGCCACCTGCTCGGCCTGGCCGACGAGTACCGGCGCCAAGGGGCCGGCCCGCGGCCCGTCCACCCGGAGTTCGGTCTGATGACCGCGCCCGGGAGCGACATCTACGGCCGGGTCTGGTACGACGCCGGGCACCCGGTGGAGCTGGGCGTCACGAACCCGGTGGTCTCGCTCCGGCCGCACAACCTGAACGAGCTGGGCGCGGTCCTCGACCGGGTCTTCGGAACGGACCTCCGGCCGGTGCCGGCCGGGGAGTTCCCGGTGCGGGCCGCCTTCGGCGAGGACGCGCTGCGGACCGCGCTCTTCGACGGGCCGGACCGGACGGGCGGGTACCTGACCCCGCCGGCGGAGTCGGGGCGGCGCAGGCTGCCCCGGGTCGGCGCGGAGAACCCCAACGGCACGTACCGCGCCGACGCGGGCGAAGCGGCGCTGGACCGGTACCGGACGATGTTCCCCGCGCACTGGACGGCCGAGGACGCGGTGTACGCGGCGCGGCAGGCCTACCTGCACGCCCGCCGCACCGGCGGGATCAGCGGGCGCGGAGACCTCGCGCAGCGCTGGGTCGGCGAGTACGACGGCGTGCGCATCGAAGGCCGGATCCGGTCGGGGGAGTTCATCTCCTTCCGCCCCGCCGAGGACCAGTCCGGGCTCACCGCGACGGCCCCCGCGCCCGAGCCCGCCACGCTGCCCTTCGGCCACCGGGTCGAGGACCTCAACCGCTACGGCGACCGGCACACCCTCACCGGCTTCCACCACCGCGCCCGGCTCCGCGGGGCCCTCGCGGTGGACCCGGCGGACCACGGCCTGCACCTCGGGCCGGTCCGGCCGCCGCGGGCCAACGGCACCTACCGGGCGCCGGTGTACTTCCTGGACCCGGGGATCGCGCCGGGCGCGCCGCTGAGCGAGTTCCCGTCCCGGTGGCGCCGCCCCGAGAACCAGGAGGCCCGGACCTTCTACCCCGAGTCCTGGGTGTCCGAGGACGTCCTGGAGCGGGTCGACCGGGCCTACCAGGAAAGGCTGTTCGAGGAGGTGCTGCCGGACGGCGCCGTGCGCTGGGTCGGGGTGGCCCACGACGTGTGGATCGAGGGCGTCACCCGGGACGGGCGGCACCTCGTCCACCGGCCCACCGACTGGCAGCGGTCCCGTCGGGAGACCGGGGCCGGGGCGGTCCCGGTCTGGGAGCGTCCCCTGGTGCGGGACGACGTCGACTACTCCATCGGCTACCGCCGCGTACGGCCGGGCGGGGCCGGCCTGCCGGACACCGAACTGGTCGTCCAGGTGCGGGACCACGGCGACCTGACCGCCGAGGAGCGGGCCGGGCTCCAGCGGCTCGCCGACGAGCAGGCCGCGGAGCTGTTCCCGGCCACGGCTCAGCCCGGCGGCCGGCCGGTCCGCATCCGGCTCCGGTTCGTCCCCGAGGCGGACGGCCCGGAGGCGATGCCGCCGGTCTCGTCCTTCCCGAGCGCCTTCGTGCGGCAGCTGCGGTCGCGGCTGGAGGAGGCCGAGGAACTGGTCGCCGGACTGCACGGCACGCCGGCGCCGGAGCCGCCGCTGCTCACCCCGGTGACCCCGGGCACGGGCGAGCGCCCGGCTACCCGTACCCGCCTCCAGGACCTGGAGGCGGCGGGCATCGACGCGCCGGCCCTCGACCCGGCCCTCGCTCGCGCGCTCGCCCTCGCGGACGAGCGGGCCGAGGGAGCCGAGAGGCCCGGGGGACTGCCCACCGCGTGGACGGCCGCCGAGGGCGGGCACGCGGCGCGCATGGTCGCGCGGGAGCACCTGGCCGAGCTCGGGGACGGGCGGACGGGCACGGTCACCGGGCGGTTCGCCGGGGTGGTACTCCGGGTGACGCTGGAGGACGGCCGGATCGTCCGCTTCGCGGGCACGCCGGGCCAGACCTTCGAGAACCAGCGCCGACCGCGCCCCGCCGGGCAGCAGCCGCCGGCACTCATGGCGCTGCGCCCGGCCACCGGGCGGCAGCTCCAGGGGGCCGGGGACGACAGGCCGCACGAGGCCGTCGAGCCGGAGCAGGAGCAGCCGACCGTCGTGGAGGCGGCCCCGGTCGCCCCGGTCACCCCGGACGCGGCGCCGCCGGTGCGGCCGCCGGCGGCCTTCGGTGCGGCCCCGGCCGTCCTGGCCTCCCCGGCCACCACCGGCTCCGCCCCGGCGTCCGCGACCCCGCCGCCGGTGGTCCCCGCCGGGCCGCCGCCGCTGCCCGCGCTGGGGGGCCTGCGGTTCGACGGGACCGGCCTCACCGGCCGCCCCCCGTACGCGAGTTCGGCCGTCCGGGCCGGTTCGCCGTCGGACCCGCGGGAGTCCCGGATCCCCTGGGACACCGTCCGCGCACTGCTCAACCGCGCCTACCGCCAGGAGCGCGGCCGGCTGCTGCCGATGCTGCGGGAGTGGCTCGCCCCCGAGCACGTGGCGGCGGACCTGCTGGCCGAGGCGGACGCGCTGGTGGCGGCCCTGCCGTCGGAGCTGTTCGCCGAACTCCCGCACGAGGAGGACGCCCGACTGCTGCTCCGGGCCGGGTACGTCCTCCACGGCTCCTCGGCGGACCCGGGGGAGGAGGCCGCCGCGGCGGAGCAGGCCCGGGCCGAGCTGGCCGCCGCCCTGCTGGACCTGCTGGAGCCGCTGCGCGACCCCGCACCGGACCCGGCCGCGGTCGAGCGGTCCCTGGACGGCCTGCGGGACGCCGTCTCCGCCCTGCCGGACCCGACCGGGGCCGCCGTGCGGGACGTCCTGGCCAGGATCGCGCGGACGCGGACGCGGATCACCGCGACCACCCCGCTGCACGAGGCCAACTCCCTGGTGAACGAACTGGCCGACCGGCTGATCGGCCAGGACGTGCGCCGCCTGCTGGGCGTGCCGACGGGCGACGGGGACCTCGAGTTCCTCGCCGGCCGGATCTTCCACGAGGCCCACGTCGTCCGCGACGACTGCTTCGACGTGAGGACGGTGCGCCATGCCCTGCGCGGCCTGTAGCGGGGGCCGTGGGAACGGCGGGACGGCCCCGGCCGTCCCGCCCCCGGGGGCCGGCACCATCTGCCCGCCCGGCGGTGTGGTGGCCGTCGACATTGCCGGGCGGGCGGAAGTTCCGTACCTTGGTGCCGGCTTTGGCCCCCGAAGGGCTGTCCTTGACCTTGAGGCGTCGTCATCTGCCGTCGCACGGGCGGGTGGTGACCACCGCCGGCGGCGGGTGCGGGGAGAAGTCCCTCATGGCCGCCGAATCCGCTCCGGCCCTGAATTCCCCCCCCGGTTCCCCGGCCTCCGCATGCCGGTACGGACCGGCGCTTCGGCGGCGAAGGGCGGGAGCACCGGTGGGGTGGGGCGCGGGTCCGGCCGTCGGGGTGCAGGGGCGGTAGGTGGTCGGCAGGGGTTGAGGCCCCGGCCGGCCGCGGCGAGGCTTGGAACCGGGCCGACCGGGCCGACCGGTGCGCCCGGGCCGACCGGGTGCGCGGGGCGGCGCGCCGGGCGGGGTGCCGGCCGGCCGCGCGGGGGAGTCGGGAAGGAGCGTGCGGAGGAGGTCTCAGCCCGCCCGGTGGCGGTGGCAGGACTGGTCGTGCGGGGGCGCGATCAGGGAGGCGGCGATCGCCTTGTTCACGGCGTCGATCCGGGAGACCGCGCCCAGCTTGGCGAAGACGTTGCGCAGATGGCGTTTGACGGTGGCTTCGGTGATCGTCAGCCGGGTGGAGATCTGGCCGTTGCTCAGCGCCTGCGCGACCAGCTCCAGGATCTCCAGCTCCCGGGCGGACAGCACGTTCTCGGTGATGCCCTGCATCCGGGCCAGGCTGTCCCGGGAGACGGCCAGGACCATCCGGTCCGAGCCGCGGTGGACGCTGCGGACCGCCGCGAGCAGCTCGTCGCCGCACACGCTCTTCAGCAGGTAGCCCCGGATGCCGGCGTTGATGAGCCGTCGGAGCAACTGGGGGCCGTCGTACATGGACAGCATGATGATCTGCGAGGACGGCGAGAGCGCCCGCATCCTGGTGACGGTGTCGGTGGGCTCGCCGTCGGGGAGTTCGACGTCCAGCAGGACGACGTCCGGCCGGTGCCGGGCGACCTGGGCGATGGCGTCGCCGCTGTTGGCGGCCTCGCTCACCACCACCATGTCGTCCTGCGACTCCAGGATCTCGCGCACCCCCTCGCGGACCAGCGCGTGGTCGTCGACCAGGGCGACGCGGGTGGTGGCGGACGCGGGGTCAGCAGCTACGGCGTCGCGCGGGTTCATCGAGGAGCCGTCCTTTGAGAGGTACCGAGAGATCCACCCTGGTGCCGTTGTCCGGACGGCCGTTGACCAGCAGTCGGCCGCCGAGCAGTTCGGCCCGCTCGCGCATCGAGGACAGGCCGACGCCGGCGTCGGCCGGCCGCTCCTGCGGCAGCCCGCAGCCGTCGTCCTCGACGGTGGCGCGGAGCTCGTTGGGGGTGATCTCGACGTTCACCAGCAGCACCGTGGCCCGGGCGTGGCGCAGGGAGTTGCGGACGCCCTCGCGGAGGATCAGGAACACCTCGTCGAGCACCTCCGGCGGAGCCCAGGCCTCGTCCCCGTTCACCCGGAGCCGGGCGGCCACGCCGTCGGGGCCCAGCGACTCCAGGTCGTTGAGCAGGGCCTTCTCCAGGCTCTTCAACGGCTGGCGGGTGTGCAGGTCGGAGGTGACCGCGCGCAGGTGGTGCATCGACTCCTGGATGGCCTGCTGGGCGGTGGCCAGCTTGACGCTCGCCCGGTCCGGCTGCTTGTCCAGGTAGAGGGTGTAGAGCTCCAGCTGGCGGTGGGTCACGCTCATGCCGTGCCCGATCCGGTCGTGGAGCTCGCGGGCGATCCGGCGCCGCTCGTCGAGCTGCGCCTCGTGGATCTTGTCGACGAGTAACCCGGTGTACGCGGCCACCGACTCGCGGATCCGCAGGGCGACGCCGCGCTCCAGCGCGAGGGTGATCAGGGTGAGGGTGTCGACTTGTCTCGATCCGGGCGGAAGGTGGCTGAATATCGTCGACAGCGCCGCGTGGAAGAAGGCCGAGGAGGCCTGGACGGATTCCCGGGGGTGGACCCCGTCCGCCGCGCGTGTCGCGCCGACGTCCCAGGCCAGCAGCTTGCATGTCTGGTCGACCTCGACCTGCCCCACGCGCAGGCTGGTGACCACGTCGGCGACGATCTGACGGGCGGTGGCCAGGGCCTGGTCCAGCGAGGCCGGGCTCTGCGCGATGGCGTTGCCGGCCGCCCGGAGCGAGGCCTCGTAGGCCTCGACTATCTCGGGCGTGCGTTGTTCGATCAGGTCCGCCACCTGTTGGCGAGTCGTCAAGGCTGCCTTCTCCAAACCGGTCACGTGCCGGCCCCCGTGTCGCCTTGGCCAAGCGGGGTCAAGATACCAGAACGCCGTGCGAATTCGAGGGCGTGAAGATGGCCTCCGGGAGCACCCCTCGCCGGTCGAGCGTGTTCGAATCTTCAACTAGTTCAAAGGCGTGGCCGGAATGCCGGGACCGGTGACAAAGGGGGGGTCGGCCGCGCCGTGAAGAAGTGGACGGCGGAGTGGCCGGAAGTCGTCCCGTCGTGCCGGCCGCCACCCGGCCGGGCGCGGGCGGAGGGACCGCCGGTGGTACCGGGGCCGGAGCGAGGTGGCCCGGGGGTGGAGTGGCCACTACTCCCTTCGATACCCCCCGCTCATCCCTCCGGCGCGGATGGGCCGACAGCGCTGGCGAGACCGTTGTCCGGGACTACGGCGGCTCTCTAGCGTGACGTTCACAGGACGTCCGCAATCGACCGGTACTTCCTGCATGTCCGCAACAAGAGCATCACTCCGTGCATGTCCGCAACAAGACCAGTACTTCCCGCATGTTCGCAACAAGAAACAGTTGTGAGGAACCAGACCGTGAAGGCTGACCGGCTGCCCCGGCGCTACCAGGCGTTCGTCCCGATGACCCTGCCCGACCGCACCTGGCCGGACCGGACCCCCACGGCGGCGCCGCGCTGGCTCTCCACGGACCTGCGGGACGGGAACCAGGCGCTGGCCCGCCCGATGACGCCGGCCCGCAAGCTCGCCATGTTCGACCTCCTGGTGGCGATGGGCTACCGGGAGATCGAGGTCGGCTTCCCGGTCGCCAGCCAGGACGAGTACGACTTCGTCAGGATGCTGATCGAGCAGGACCGGATACCCGAGGACGTCCGCGTCTCGGTGCTGGTGCCGGCCCGCGACGAGCTGATCGAACGGACCGTGGAGAGCCTGCGCGGCGCCCGCGCCGCCACCGTCCACGTGTACAACGCGACCGCGCCGCTCTTCCGCGACCTCGTCCTCGGGATCGGCCGGCCGGAGTGCGTCGACCTCGCCCTGCGCGGCACCCGGTCGATGATGCGGCACACCGAGCGGCTGCTGGGCGACTGCGAGGTCGGCTACCAGTACTCCCCGGAGCTGTTCAACGAGACCGAGCCGGAGTTCGCCGTCGAGGTCTGCGAGGCGGTGATGGACCTCTGGGGGCCCGGCCCGGGCCGCGAGATCGTGCTGAACTTCCCGGCCACGGTCGAGCGTTCGATGCCGCACGTGTTCGCCGACCAGATCGAGTGGCTGGACCGCACCCTCTCCCGCCCCGAGTACCGCTGCCTGTCGATCCACCCGCACAACGACCGGGGCACCGGGGTGGCCGCCACCGAACTGGCCCTGCTGGCCGGGGCGAAGCGGGTCGAGGGCTGCCTGTTCGGCGGCGGGGAGCGGGCCGGCAACGTCTGCCTGGTCACCCTCGGCCTCAACCTGCTGACCCAGGGCGTCGACCCGGGCATCGACTTCTCCGACATCGACCGGGTGCGCCGCACCGTCGAGCACTGCTCCGGACTGCCGGTCTCCCCCCGCCACCCCTACGGCGGCGAACTGGTCCACACCGCCTTCTCCGGCACGCACCAGGACGCCATCAGGAAGGGCTTCGCCGCGCTGGAGGCCGAGGCCGCCGCCGCCGGCGAGAGCCCGCGCGACCGCGCCTGGCGGATGCCGTACCTGCCGATCGACCCGCGGGACCTCGGCCTCGGCTACGAGGCGGTGGTCCGGGTGAACAGCCAGTCCGGCAAGGGCGGCGTCGCCCACGTCATGAGCGCCCGGCACGGCCTGGACCTGCCGCGCGGGCTGCAGATCGAGTTCGCCCGCACCGTGCAGGCGGTCGCCGAGGCCACCGGCGCCGAGGTCGCGCCGGACCGGATCGGCCGGCTCTTCGAGCGGGAGTACCGGTCCACCGCGGACGAGACCAAGCCGCTGGCCGTACGCCACGCGCCGGTCCCCACCGAGCTGTTCGTCGACGGGGCCGGCCCCGCCAGCGCGGACGGCACGGTCCGCGCGGAGGAGGTGCGCAGCCTCGGCGCGACCCTGGCGCCCTGGGGCGTCGAGGTCCGGGACGTCCGGCACACCGGCCCCGAGGGCAAGTCCGCGGACCCGGGGCGGGAGGCCGCCGTCTACGCCCGCTGCGCCTTCCCGGACGGGCCGGCCTGGGGCTTCGGCCGGGGCCCGGGCCTGCACGCCGCCGCCTTCTCCGCGATCCGGGCCGCCGCCGCCCGGGCCGGCCAGGGCCCGGCCGAACCGGACCCGCCCGCACCGGAGCGGGCCCGGGCCCAGGGCGCCGCCCCGCTCCCCGCCGAGCACCGCTGAGCACCGCTGAGCCCGAACACCAGCTGGGCCCACCACAGACCCACCGACGGGGCACCACCGGGAGCCCCGGAGCAGCACCGAGCACCACCCAGCACCACCCGAGCACCGCTGAGTCCCACGCAGCCGGTTCCCCCACCCACACCCGCACGTACGCACGAGAGAAAGTCTGAGCAATGATGCTGGTCGAACGCGATGAGCACCTGGCCTTCCTGGCCGGTCTGCTGACCGAGGCGGTCGGGGGCAGGGGACGGATCGCCGTGGTGAGCGGCCCGGCGGCCACCGGAACGAGCGCCCTGCTGGACGAGTTCGTCGAGCAGGCGGCCGGGGCGGGCGTCCTGCCGCTGACGGCGGTGGGGTCGGCCGCCGAGACCGGCCTGCCGCTCGGCGTGCTGGGCCAGTTGCTGCGCGGCGCCCCGGTGCCGGCCGAGCAGCGGGCCGCCGTCCGCGAACTGCTCGCGGCCGGCCCGGACCGGCGGGAGCCGGCCGCCCGGGAACTGAGCGCGCTGCTGCTCGACCTGGCCGAACGGCAGCCGCTCGCCCTGGTGGTGGACGACGTCCAGCACGCCGACCCGGACTCGCTGGCCTGCCTCTCCCACCTGACCCGCCGGCTCGGCCGCTCCCGGATCATGGCCGTCCTCGGCCGGACCGGCCGGGCCGCCCACCGCACCGCCGAGTTCCACCAGGAGCTGCTGCGCCGCCCCGGCTGCCACAGCCTGGTCCTGCCCCTGCTCACCCCCGACGGCGTGGAGCGGCTGGTCGCCGAGCGCCTGGGCCGGGAGGCCGCCGACCGGCTCGCCGCCGACTGCCACCGGATCAGCGGCGGCAACCCGCTGCTGCTCACCGCCCTGCTCGACGGCCAGCTCGCGGCGGTGCGGGCCGGCACCGACGACGGCGGGCTGGCCGTCGCCGACGGCTACGGGCAGGCGGTGCGCGACCTGCTGCACCGGAGCGCCCCCGGGCTGCTCCCGCTCGTCCAGGCCCTCGCCGTGCTCGGCGCCCCGGACGGGGTCGGCCGGCTGCTCGGCGTGGACGGCGCGGAGGCGGCGCGCGGCCTGCGCGAGCTGGCGGACTGCGGCCTGCTGGCCCCCGACGGCTTCCGCCACCCGGCCGCCCGGGCCGCCGTGCTGCTCGACACCGGCTCCGAGCGCAGGGCCGAACTGCACGGCAGGGCCGCCGGACTGCTGCACGCGGGCGGGGGCGCCGCGGCCGCGACGGCCGAGCACCTGCTCGCCTCCGGGCGGGTCGAGGAGGCCTGGACGGTCCCCGTACTGGAGGAGGCCGCCACGCTGGCGCTGGCCGAGGGCCGGGTCGGCCAGGCCGTCGAGTACCTGCGGCTGGCCTGCCGGGTCTGCGCGGACGGGCCCCGGCTGGCCCGGATCAGGACCGCCCTGGTCCGCGCCGAGTGGCGGATCAACCCGGGCGCCCCGACCCCGCACCTCACCGAGCTCACCACCGCCCTGCACCGCGGCCACCTGCGCCCCAGCGACGGCCTGGTGCTCGCCAAGGCCCTGCTGTGGCACGGCCGTTTCGAGGAGGCCAGGGACGTGCTGTCCCGGCTCGGCCTGGAGAGCGGCCCGCACGACCCGGAGACCGCGGCCGAGCTGCGGACCACCCGGCCGTGGCTGCGCTGCTGGTACGCGCCGCTGCTGGCGCACGTGCCGTCCGCCGAGGAGGAGCCGGACCCGCGCCCGGCGCCGTCCACCGCGGTCAGCTGGCGGCTGGAGGCGGCGACCGCGCTGGACTCGGTGCTCAGCCGCGGCCCGTCCGAGCAGGCGGTCGCCGAGGCCGAGCGGATCCTGCGCACCTCCCGGCTGGACGAGACGGGCATGGACACCGTCGAGTCGGCGCTGCTCGCGCTGACCTACGGCGACCGGGCCGACCGGGCCGCGCCCTGGTGCGACGGCCTGATCGCGGAGGCGGCCGCCCGCCAGTCCCCGGGGCGCCAGGCCCGGTTGGCGACCATCCGGGCCGAGATCGCCGTCCGGCAGGGCGACCTGCCCGGCGCCGAGCGGTACGCCCGGCAGGCGCTGGAGATCATCCCGGCCGGCAGCTGGGGGGTGGCGGTCGGCGGCGCGCTGGCCAGCCTGCTGACCGCGCTGACCGCGATGGGCCGCCACGACGAGGCCGCCGACCAGCTCAACCTGCCCGTCCCGGAGGCGATGCTGCAGAGCCGCTACGGCCTCCACTACCTCCAGGCCCGCGGCCGGTACCAGCTGGCCACCGGCCACCTGAACGCCGCGCTCGGCGACTTCCTCGCCTGCGGCGAGCTGATGCGCCAGTGGGGGCTGGACGTGCCCGGCCTGGTCGCCTGGCGCGGCGAGGCCGCCGAGGCGATGCTCCAGCTGGGCGACCGCGACGGGGCCCGGCGCCTGCTGGAGGAGCAGCTCGCGATGGTCGACCAGTGCGCGCCGCGGGCGCGGGGCGTGGCGATGCGCCAGCTCGCCGCCACCGGCGACCTGCGCCAGCGCCCGGCCCTGCTGCGCAAGGCCGCGGACGTGCTCCAGGAGGCCGGCGACCGGTACGAGCTGGCCCGGGCGCTCGCCGACCTGGCCAGGACCTACCACGACCTGGGTGAGCTGCGCCGGGCCAGGCTCACCGCCCGCCGCGCCTGGATGCTGGCCGAGGAGTGCCAGGCCCAGCCGCTCACCCGGCTGCTGGGCGTGGAGTTCGGCTGGAGCAGCGGCGGCGACCAGTCGGCCCGGGAAAGCGCCCCGGCGGTGTCCGACGCGGTGCTCAGCGACGCCGAGTGCCGGGTCGCCGAGCTGGCCGCGCACGGCTACACCAACCGGGAGATCGCCAAGCGGCTGTACGTGACGGTCAGCACCGTGGAGCAGCACCTGACCCGCGCCTACCGGAAGCTGCGGGTCAGCTCCCGGGTCGACCTGCCCACGGCGATGGGCGCGCTGACCCGGGCCGGCTGAGCCCCGGCCGAGCCCCCGGCGGGCCCCTGGTCGAGCCCCGGCGGGGCCGGGCAGGGGGCCCCGCCGGGACAGGGGGCCCTAAGGGGCGGACCGGGGTGTTCGAGCGGGTCCGCCCCTGCTGGAATGCGTCTGTCAGTCGTCCATGGCCGGAATTTTCCAGAAAGGGGGGCGACATGGCGCTGACCTTGTCAGAGAAGGACGTGCCACCGCTCGCGGAACAGGACGGGGCATTGCCCCGGATCATCGGCATCGCCACCGCGAACCCGCCGGACTCCTATGCGCAGAGCGATATCCTCGACATATTCGGGATAACCGACCAGCGCATTCGGTCGCTTTTCATGAACAGCGCGATCGACCGCCGTTTCCTCATTCTCCCGCCGGAGGGGCCGGACGGCGGGCGCCGGATGGAGACCCAGGGTGAACTGCTCCGCAAGCACCGGGCGTCGGGCGTGGAGACGGGCGCGCGGGCGGTGCGCGAGTGCGTGGCCCGCACCGGCCTCGACCTCTCCGAGATCGGCTACATCTGCTGCGTCACCACCACCGGTCTGCTCACCCCCGGGCTCTCCGCCCACCTGATCAAGGAACTGGGCCTCGACGTCCGGACCAGCCGGCTCGACGTGGTCGGCATGGGCTGCAACGCCGGGCTCAACGGCCTGACCGCGGTGGCCGGTTGGGCCGCCGCCAACCCCGGGCGGCCGGCCCTGATGGTCTGCGTCGAGACCTGCTCGGCGGCCTACGTCTTCGACGGCACCATGCGCACCGCGGTGGTCAACAGCCTGTTCGGCGACGGCGCCGCGGCGGTGATCCTGATGGCCGACCCGGACGGCCAGCTGGACCGCCCGGAGAGCGGCGTGCGGGCCGAGGGCCCGACCGTCCTCAAGTTCTCCAGCCGCATCATCCCCGAGGCCGTCGACGCGATGCGCTACGACTGGGACGACGACCAGGGCAAGTTCAGCTTCTTCCTGGACCGCGACGTGCCGTACGTGGTCGGCGCGCACGCCGAACTCGTCGTCGACAGGCTGCTGGAGGACACCGGCCTGCGGCGCAGCGACATCGCCCACTGGATCGTCCACTCCGGCGGCAAGAAGGTCATCGACTCGGTCCAGATCAACCTCGGACTGACCCGGCACGACGTCCGGCACACCACCGGGGTGCTGCGGGACTACGGGAACCTCTCCAGCGGCTCGTTCCTGTTCTCCTACGAGCGGCTGATGGCCGAGGGTCAGGTCCGGCCCGGCGACCTCGGGGTCTTCATGACGATGGGCCCCGGATCGACCATCGAGACGGCCCTCGTCCGGTACTGACCGGAATGCACCAGACACAGCCCGCACCTTCCGAAAGAGGAATTCCCATGTCCGTCAGCGAACTGCTTCCCGAACGCACCGGGTCGGCCGGGCGCCACGTCCTGATCGACTGCTCCGCGCCGCTGACCGAGCAGCTGATCGGCCAGGTCGTCGAGGTCTGCGACGAGCTGGAGGACGCCGACCGGGCGACCTTCGCCGTGCTGCACGTCGAGGGGACGGCCGGCGTCCGCGAGCAGGCCTGGCCCGGCGAGGTCGGCATCCACCTGGTCAACAAGTGGGAGCGCGCGCTGCGCCGCCTGGAGCGCGTCCCGGCCGGCGTCCTCGCCGTCGCGGCCGGCGAGTGCGCGGGCCCGGCGTTGGACCTGCTGCTGGCCGCCGACCACCGGATCGCCACGGCGGACACCCGGCTGAGCCCGGCGGTCACCGCCGGCCGGCTGTGGCCCGGCATGGCCGTCCACCGCCTGGTCCAGCAGCTGGGCGTCGCCCGCGCCCGCCGCCTGGTGCTGTTCGGCACCGAGGTCACCGCGGTCGAGGGCGCCGAGCTGGGCCTGTTCGACCGGGTCGTCGAGGACCGCGCGGGCGTCGCCGCCGCCGTCGAGAGCGCCGGCGCGCTGCTCGGCGGGCTGGTCGGCGGCGAGCTGGCGATCCGCCGCCGGCTGCTGCTGGACGCCACCACCACCAGCTTCGAGGAGTCGCTCGGCGCCCACCTGGCGGCCTGCGACCGGACGCTCCGCAACCAGTCCGCCGACCGGGCCTGACCCGTCCGGCGCCCGACCGTCCCGTGCCCGGGCCGGCCGGCGCCCGACCCGACCCGTACCCGACCCACCGAGGGAAACAGCTGTCATGACCGTCCCAGTCTTCACCCTGGACACCGCGCGCAGCGTGGACACCGCCCCGGAGGCCAGGCTGTCCCGGCAGCGCTTCCTGCGGGAGCACGTCGCAGAGGTCTACGGTGCGCTCACCGAGGAGCGCACCGTCCACCTGCGACTGGACGAGCTGCTGCGCCGGGCCGGGGAGCGCCACCCCGGCCTGGTGCCCGGCGAGGCGCAGCTGGCCGCCGAGCACGGGCTGCGGCAGGCCGACAAGGAGGGCCTGGAGATCGACCAGGGCATCTTCCTCCAGGCCGTCCTCGCCCACCCCGAGTGCGGCCGGCACCTGATCGACGCGATGCTGCGCCCCACCGAGCGGGCGCTGGCCCTGCTCCCGGAGTTCAGCCGCACCGGCAGCGCCGACCTCGGCGTGGTCCGGATCGAGCGCCGCGACGGCACCGCCCACGTGACCGTCCACAACGACCACTGCCTGAACGCCGAGACCAACGCCCATGTCGAGGACATGGAGACCGCGGTGGACCTCGTCCTGCTCGACCCGGCCACCGAGGTCGGCGTCCTGCGCGGCGGCGAGATGACCCACCGGCGCTACCTCGGCCGCCGGGTGTTCAGCGCCGGGATCAACCTCACCGAGCTGCACGAGGGCACCATCTCGTACGCGGACTTCCTGATGCGCCGCGAGATCGGCTACATCAGCAAGATCTACCGCGGCCTGCTGGTCGACGACGACCGCGCGTGGCCGCAGCGCACGCTGGAGAAGCCCTGGGTGGCCGCCGTGGACACCTTCGCGATCGGCGGCGGGGCGCAGCTGCTGATGGTCTTCGACCACGTGATCGCCGCCGCCGACAGCTACTTCAGCCTGCCGGCCGCCCAGGAGGGCATCGTCCCCGGCCTCGGCAACCTGCGCCTCACCCGGCTCGCCGGCGGCCGGGTCTCCCGCCAGGTCATCCTCGGCGGGCGCAAGATCTGGGCCCGCGAGCCCGACGCCGCCGCGCTGTTCGACGAGGTGGTCGAGCCCAGGGCGATGGACGCGGCCGTGGAGGCCGCCGCCGCCCGGCTGGCCAGCCCCGCGGTGGTCGCCAACCGGCACATGCTCCACCACGCCGAGGAGCCCGTCGAGACCTTCCGCCACTACCTCGCCGAGTTCGCCCTCCAGCAGGCCCTGCGGCTGTACGGGCTGGACGTGATCGCCAAGGTCGGCGCGTCGTGGACCCGCCGCCCGGCGAAGGACGCCTGATGCGCCCGGTCGAGGCGATGCTGGAGATCCTCCGGGCCGAGGGCGTCACCACCGTCTTCGGCAACCCCGGCACCAGCGAACTGCCCTTCACCGACGCGCTCAGCGCGGCCGGGGACATCGACTACGTGCTCGGCGCCCACGAGGGCTCGGTGGTCGCCATGGCGGACGGCTACGCCCGGGCCACCGGCCGCACCGCCTTCGTCAGCCTGCACATCGCGGCCGGCCTCGCCAACGGCCTGGTCGGGCTGCTCAACGCCAGCCGCTCGCGCACCCCGATGGTGGTCACCGCGGGCCAGCAGGACCGCCGCCACCTGGCCTGCGACCCGATGCTCTCGGGCGACCTGATCGGCCTGGCCTCGGCGGCGGTCAAGCAGACCTTCGACGTCCAGCACGCCCACGACCTGCCGCTGATGCTCACCCGGGCCTTCGCCGCCGCCCGGCGGGCCCCCGCCGGGCCGGTGTTCCTGTCCATCCCGATGGACCTGCTCACCGAGGACGTCGACGTCGAGGTGCCCGGCCGCTCCACCCTCGCCCCGCAGGGCCCGGCCACCGAACTCGCCGCCGCCGCCGGGCTGCTGGCCGCCGCCGAGCGGCCCGCCCTGGTGGCCGGGGACGCCGTCGGCCGCGACGGCGCGGTGGCCGAACTGACCGCGCTCGCCGAGGCGCTCGGCGCGGTGACGTACCACCAGCCGATGAACGACAACCTGGACTTCCCCACCTCGCACCCGCTGTACGGCGGCATGCTGGGCGCCACCCACGCCGCGATCCGGGAGACCCTGGCGGCCCACGACACCGTCCTGATCGTCGGCACCCACGCCTTCATGGCCCACCACTACACCCCCGGCTCGCCGATCCCGGAGACCACCACCGTCCTCCAACTGGACGCCGACGCCGCCGAACTGGGCCGCAACTTCGGCGTCCGACTGGGCCTGCACGGCGCGCTGCGGCCCTCTCTGGCCGCCCTCGCGGAGCAGCTCGCCGGACGCGTCCCGCGGGCCGCCGAGCGGACCGCCGCCGCCGGCCGGCGGGCGGCGGCCGGGTGGGCCGCCACTGACCGCGCCGCGCTCGCCGCGTACGGACCGGGCCCGCTCGACCCGCTGGCCGCCGCCCACGCGGTGGCCGCCGGACTGCCCGAGGACGCCGTGGTGGTCGAGGAGGCCATCACCACCGGCCTGCGGCTGCGCCAGGTGCTCCGCCAGGACCGCCCGGGCTCGTACCTGCACACCGTCGGCGGCGGCCTCGGCCACGGCATCGGCGCCGCCGTCGGCCGCCGGATGGGCGACGACAGCCGCCCGGTGGTCGCCGTGCTCGGCGACGGCTGCGCGATGTTCGGCCTCCAGGGCCTGTGGGCGGCCGGCCACTACCGCGTCCCGGTGACCTTCGTGGTGATGAACAACGGCGAGTACCGCACCCTCAAGGAGACCCTGGACACCTGGGACAGCCGCTCCACCCGGGGCGGGCGCTACCTCGGCCTGGACCTGGCCTTCGGCCCGGACAGCGGCCGCCACCGGCTGGACTTCCGGGCCGCCGCCGAGTTCTTCGGCATCGAGGCCGTCCGGGTCTCCCACCCCGCCGAACTCACCGAGATCGTCGCCAAGTCGGCGTCCGCGACCGCGCCGCTCCTGGTCGACGTGCCCATCACCGGGCACACCCCGCCTCGTTGAACCGGGGGCGTGCCCGACGGACACGCCCCGGTACGCCGTTCGTCGGGGCCGAACCACTGACAAGGGAGGTGGCCGCGATGAGCGGTCTCATTCAGCTGGACGCCGGGCTCGACCCGGCACTCTCCGGTGGCGAGCTCCAGGTACGGGAGCCCGCCACCGGGCGCCCGATCGCCGTGGTCTCGCTGGCGGCGGCCGCGGACGTGGACCCCGCCGTGGCCGCCGCCGCGCAGGCCCAGCCCGGCTGGGCGGCGACCCCGCCGACCGGGCGCGCCGCCGTCATGCGCCGCGCCGCCGCCGTGCTGGAGCGCCACCGCCAGGAGATCGTCGACCTGCTGGTCCGCGAGGGCGGATCGGTGCGCGGCAAGGCCGACTTCGAGGTCGGCGCCGTCCTGGACGAGCTGTGGTCCGCCGCGGCGCTGCCCACCCGCCCCAACGGCCACCTGCTGGCCTCCGAGCCGGGCCGGGAGAGCTTCGCCCGCCGGGTGCCGCTCGGGGTGGTCGGCGTGATCAGCCCGTGGAACGTCCCGCTGGTGCTGGCGATGCGCGCGGTCGCCCCCGCGCTGGCCCTCGGCAACGCCGTGGTGGTCAAGCCCGACGTGTACACCCCGGTCTCCGGCGGCCGGGTGATCACCCGGCTCTTCGAGGAGGCGGGCCTGCCCGCCGGGCTGCTCCAGGTGCTGCCCGGCGACGCCGAGGTCGGCGAGGCCCTGGTCCGCCACCCCGACGTGCCGATGATCGCCTTCACCGGCTCCAGCGAGGTCGGGGCCAGGATCGGCGCGGTCGCCGGCGGCATGCTCAAGCGCGTCTCGCTCGAACTCGGCGGCAACAACGCCCTGATCGTCCTCGACGACGCCGACCTCGACGCCGCGGCCTCGTCCGGGGCCTGGGGCTCCTTCTTCCACCAGGGCCAGATCTGCATGGCCGCCGGGCGCCACCTGGTGCACCGCGCCGTCGCCGACCGGTACCTGGAGCTGCTCGCCGACCGCGCCCGCAAGCTGCGCCTCGGCGACCCCTTCCGCGAGGAGGTCGACCTCGGCCCGGTCATCGGCGAGCGGCAGCTCGACCGGGTCGAGCGGATCGTCCGCGAGTCGGTGGCGGCCGGCGCCGTGGTGCTGGCCGGCGGCGCCCGGCGCGGCCCGTTCTTCGAGCCGACGGTGCTGGCCGGCGTCACCCCCGACATGCCCGCCTTCACCGAGGAGGTGTTCGGGCCGGTCGCCCCGGTCACCGTGGTCGCCGACGACGACGAGGCCGTCGAACTGGCCAACCGGACCGCGTACGGGCTCACCGCCGCCGTCCAGACCGGCTCGGTGCGGCGCGGCCGGGCGATCGCCGACCGGCTGCGCACCGGCATGGTCCACGTCAACGACCAGACCATCAACGACGAGGCCCACGTGCCGCACGGCGGCCGCGGCGCCTCCGGCAACGGCACCCGGCACGGCTCCGAGCACAGCTGGGACGAGTACACCCAGTGGCAGTGGCTGACCGTCCGCGAGACCCCGGCGAGGTACCCGTTCTGATGGCCGAGCCGACACGGGTGCGGTACGAGAGGAAGGGCCGGGTCGGGTACGTCACCCTCGACCGGCCCGAGGTGCTGAACGCGATGGACCTGCGCATGCACGAGGAGCTGTGCGGGATCTGGGACGAGGTCGAGGCCGACCCCGAGGTCTGGGTGGTGGTGCTGGCCGGCGCCGGGGACCGGGCCTTCTCGGTCGGCCAGGACCTCAAGGAGCTGGCCGAACGGGTCAGGGCCGGCACCGCCACCTCCACCTTCGGCAGCCGGGGCAAGCCGGGCTACCCCCGGCTCACCGAGCGGTTCGCGCTCTCCAAGCCGGTCGTCGCCCGGGTCCAGGGCTTCGCCATGGGCGGCGGCTTCGAGCTGGCGCTGGCCTGCGACATCATCGTCGCCGCCGAGGACGCCGTCTTCGCGCTGCCCGAGGCGAAGCTCGGCCTGATCGCCGGCGCCGGCGGGGTGTTCCGGCTGGCCCAGCAGCTGCCCTACCGGGCCGCGCTGGGCCACCTGATGACGGGCCGCCGGCTGAGCGCCCGGCGCGCGCTGGAGTACGGGCTGGTCAACGACGTGGTGCCGGCCGGGGAGCTGGACGACTGCGTGGACGGCTGGGTGCGCGACATCCTGCGCTGCGCCCCGCTGTCCGTCCGCGCGGTCAAGGAGGCGGCGGCCAAGGCCCTCACCACGCCGCTGGAGCAGTCCTTCGCCACCCGCTACGTCTGGGAGGAGCGCCGGATGCACAGCCGGGACGCCGAGGAGGGCCCGCTGGCCTTCCTGGAGAAGCGCGAACCGGAGTGGACCGGCACCTGACGCGACAGTGACGGCAACGACGAGGCCGCCGCCGGGAATCCGGCGGCGGCCTCGGTCGTCGTGCGGTGACCGCGTCGACTACGGGACGACGACCAGGCGCTTGTGCCCGGTGTCCTCGGCCTGCCAGGCCTGCTCGATCTCCGCCAGCGGCACCGCCCGGGTGTCGATCCGGATCTCACCGGCGGCGGCGCCCGCCATCAGGCGGTTGAACATGTCCAGGAACGCCTGCGGCGGCGGGAAGCCGCCGCCCACGATGGTCAGGCCCGCGCTGCGGATCGTGCCGGCCGACAGCTCGATGGTGGCGCCCGCCGACTCGCCGATCTGCACCAGCCGGGGGCCGGAGCTCTTCAGGTGGAAGTCCTTGCGGGTCATCGCGGTCAGCAGCGCCTCGGTCGGCTTGCCCCACAGGTAGTCCAGGATCACGTCGTACCCGGTGTCGCCGGCCGCGGCGGCGAAGGCCTCGGCCATCTCCTCCTGGGTGCCGTTCAGCGGGACGGTGGCGTCCGCGCCGTACTCGCCCAGGGTGTCCAGGACCTCCTGGTTGCGGCCGGCGGCGACGACCCGTCCGGCGCCCAGGTGCTTGGCGATCTGGATGGCGAGCTTGCCGGCGGCGCCGGTGGCGCCCAGCACCAGGACGGTCTCGCCGGGCTGCAGCTTGGCGGCGTGCTCCAGCGGTATCCACGAGGAGAGCGCCGGGTTGGGCAGCGCGGCGGCGGTGAGGTCGTCCACGCCGTCCGGCACCGGCCAGGTGAACGGGGCGCGGGCGACGGTCAGTTGCGCCATCGAGCCGTACGGCTTGCGGGCCCCGCCGAAGAACACCCGGCTGCCGTCCTCCAGTCGGCCGACGCCGTCCAGGCCGACCACCGCGGGCAGGTTGTCGGAGCTGGCGAAGTGGCCGCCGCCGGCCACCGCCTTGGTGGAGGGGTTGAGCGCGGCCGCCAGGACCTGGACGAGCACCTCGCCCTCGCCCGCGGTCGGCTCGGGGAACCGCTCGAAGCGGGGCGGCTTGCCGAGCGTGTGGAGGACTGCGGCGTCCATGGTGCTACTCCATTCACAGGTGATCGGGCCGAACGTACGCCGGTCCCCGGCCGAGGGCGGCCGGGGACCGGGGAAAACATCAGTTGATCAGACCGGCTTCCTTGGCCGCCAGTTCGAGCTCGGCGGGGGTGCCGGTGAAGATGGTGCGGACGTGCTCGGTGACGGCCTCGACCGGCCAGTCCCACCAGGCGATCCGGGCGAGCCGGTCGATGTCCGCGTCCTCGAAGCGCTTCTTGATCAGCTTGCCGGGGTTGCCGCCGACCACGCCGTAGGCCGGCACGTCGGAGGTGACCATGGCCCGGGTGCCGATGATCGCGCCGTCGCCGATCGTCACGCCCGGCATGATCACGGCCTCCCGGCCGATCCACACGTCGTTGCCGATGACGGTGTCGCCGCGGCTGGCGACGGTAGCCAGCGCGTCCACCGTCCGCGCGGTCCAGTCCCCGCCGAACATGAAGAACGGGTAGGTGGTGGAGCCGATCATCGGGTGGTTGGCGGCCGGCATGATGAACTGGGTGCCGGTGCCGATGGCGCAGTACTTGCCGATCACCAGCTTCTCGGGCCCGAAGTTGTAGAGCACGTTCCGGGTCTCGAACGCCGCCGGGTCGTCGATGTCGGCGTAGTAGGTGAATTCCCCCACCTCGATCAGCGGCGAGCTGATCAGGTTCTTCAGGAACACCACCTTGTTGTCCATTCCCGGAAGGTACGTCTGGGAAGGGTCGGGGCTGACGGGCATGGCCTCTCCTCGTGCGGGACTATGCCTTGACGGCGGTGACGAACAGGAAGTTTCCGGGGCCGGACAGGTCGCGCACGGTCATCCCGGCGTCGGCCAGCCAGCCGGTGAGCTGCTCCGGGTCGAAGGAGCCGCGGTGCGCCTGGCGCTCCAGCCGGCTCTGGAACTGTCGGTAGAGCGGGTCGGCGGCCTGACGGAAGGTCATCACCGTGAAGGTGCCGCCCGGGCGCAGGCAGCGGCCGACCTCGTGGATCGCCCGCTCCGGGTCGGGGATGGCCTGCAGCGCGTTCCAGCAGTTCACCCCGCCCAGCGAGGCGTCCTCGAACGGCAGCTCCAGGGCGCTGCCGCGGACGGTGAGGACCCGGTCCAGCTTGGCCCGCAGCTGGGCCAGCATCTCGGCGGAGAGGTCCAGCGCGATCACCCGCTCCTCGCCGAGCGAACGGGCCAGCACCCTGGTCCAGCGGCCGGCGCCGGCCGCCAGGTCGAGCACCGGGCCGTCGACCGGCCGGACGTGCTCGGTGAGGTAGGCGTCCTCGTCGTCGAGCGACACCCAGCCGCCCCAGTTGGCGCCCATGATCCGGACGAACCCGGCCCGCAGGCCGCGCTCGTACCGGCCGGCCAGCAGCGGGTCGCTCGGGCCGGACGGCTGGTCGTGGAAGTCCAACAGCCCGTCCACCGACGGGAATACGGCCTCGCAGCCGGTACAGACGGCGGCCTCGGTGCCGCCGGTCAGCGGCTGCCGGCAGCGCGGGCAGCGGACGGCCCGGGCGTGGCCCCGAAGGACGTCCGCGGCCGGGGACGGCTCGGCGGTCCGCTCCTCCTCGGGGGCGGGCAGCACGAACGGGGACACCGTGGCGCCGTGCTCGCAGGCCCAGACCGCCTTGGCGCCGGAGTAGGCCAGCAGCGCCCGGGTCTCGGTCGCCCACAGCTCGGCGGTGCGCTCGGCGGGCAGGCCGAGCCACCGGTCGAGCGCGGGGGCGGTGGCCCGCTCCTGCTCGGTCAGGCCCCAGACGGCGGGGGAGGGGAAGACCCGGCCGAGGTTCCACCGGGTCGCGGCGTCCGCGGTCTCCCAGGGCTGGAGGCAGCGGGCCAGCCGGGACAGGTCGTCCCGGTCCACCCCGGTGCCGGGGAGGGCGGCGAGGATCCGCTCGCCGTCCTCGGGGAAGTGGCCCAGCAGGAAGAACAGGGCGGCGTCGCGCCCGGCGTCCGTCCCGCCGTCCGACAGCAGCCGGAGGTAGCGGTCCAGGCCGGCCCGGACGGCCTCGTGGGCGGGGAAGCCGCCGTCCGGGCCGGCGGCCTCGGCCAGCAGCCCGAGCAGCAGGGCGAGCCTGGCCTGGTGCGCGGGCGGGACGGTGTCCAGCGCGTCCAGCAGGGCCGGAATTCCGGCGAGCGCGTCCGGGCGGAGGAAACCGTCCGCCTGGAATTCCGCGGCGAGCCGGCGGAATACGCCGTCGAGTTCGGTGGGGGTCGAGCCGGTGAATTCGTCGATCGTGGCGCGCGCGACCGAAATCGCGCTCGTGTCACTCATGGTGCGGAGCCTACCCGTCCCGGTCTGCGAGGCAGATCCGAATATGGTGCGAGAAGCGTGTTCTGAGGGGAATTCAGGGGGTGTAGGGGGGTGCTAGGGGATGAGCAGGACGCGGCCGCTGGTGCGGCGCTCCTCGACGGCGGCGTGCGCCTCGGCGGCCTGGCCGAGCGGGAAGCGGGAGTCGATCCGGACGGTCAGCTTCCCCTCGCGCATCCACTGGAAGCAGCGCTCCAGGAAGTTCAGCGGCGGCCAGGACTCGTCGAAGAAGTGCGGCAGGCAGAAGCGGGTGACGAACAGCGAGCCCTTGTCGTTCAGCGTCATCAGGTCCAGCGGCGGGACGAAGCCGCTCGCCTGGCCGAAGTTGATCAGGTAGCCGCGCGGGGCCAGGCTGTCGAGGTTCGCCTCGAAGGTGTCCTTGCCGACCGCGTCGTAGACCACCCGGACGCCCTCGCCGCCGGTGATCCGCTTGACCTCGGCGGCCACGTCCTCGGTGCCGCCGGAGACGATCACCGCCTCGGCGCCGGCCTCCTTGGCGACGACGGCCTTCTCCTCGGCGGAGACCACGCCGATGACCCGCGCGCCGCGCATCCGGGCGAACTGGGTGATCAGCGTGCCCACGCCGCCGGCCGCCGACTGCACCAGGGCCCAGTCGCCCTCGGCCAGCGGGTACGCCTCGTGGGTCAGCTTGTACGCGAGCAGGCCCTGCACCGGCAGGCCGGCCGCCTCGCCGAGGTCGATGTCCTCCGGCACCGGGATCAACTGCGCGGCGGGGGCGATGACATGGCTCGCGTACGAGCCGGCCGCCAGGGCCCAGGCGACCCGGTCGCCGACCCGCACGCCGGTCACGTCCGGGCCGAGCGCCTCGACGTAGCCGGAGCCCTGGTAGCCGGGCTCCAGCGGGAGCGCGGCGTCGGCCCGGTAGTAGTCGCGCTTGGCGAGGTCGCCGCGCCGGTTGAGGATGTCGAAGAAGGTGACGGCCGCGGCGTGGGTGCGCAGCAGCACCTGGCCCGGGCCGGGCTCGGGCAGTTCGAGGTCCTCCAGCTCCAGCACCTCGGGGCCGCCGTAGGCGTGCTGACGGATGATCTTCATGGCGGGTGTCACTCTCTCTGGGAACGGGTGGCGTTGAACTGACGGGCCGTCAGTGCGGCTTGGCGTTGAGGTAGTTGCTGAAGGCCTTGATCTGGAAGCGCTGGAACCCGGTGAAGGAGATGCCGTCCTTGGAGCGCTTGAAGAGGCCGGGCACCGACTGGCCCTGCTTCCCGGTCGCCGCGGCGTAGTGGTAGAGCATCTTGACCCGGCGGCGGCGGATCTTCTCGTAGCGGCGCAGCAGTTCGGCGGGGGAGCCCTGGCCGGACAGCGCCCGCCCGATCACCCAGGCGTCCTCCAGCGCCTGGTTGGCGCCCATGCCGGTACGCGGCGGGACGGCGTGCACCGAGTCGCCGAGCAGCGTCACCGGGCCGCGCCCCCACACCTTGGGGACCTGGTGCAGGATGTGCGGGAAGACCTGGACGTCCTCGTCGCTGATCGACTCCAGCAGCTCGGGCAGCGGGGAGGAGAAGCCGGCGAACCGGGCCCGCAGGTTGGCCACCGCGGACTGCGGCCGGCCGTCGGCGCCGATCGGGCCGGTGCCGTCGGGGGAGCCGGGCGCGCCGGGCGGGACCGCGTCGCCGTCCGCCCACGGCGTCTCGAAGGCCCAGTAGAGCATGGACTCGCCGAGCGGGTGCATCACGCACAGGCCGTGCTCGCCGGCCATGGTCTGCACCCGGTTGCTGTTGGTCAGCTCCACCGGCAGCGGGGTGGTGCCGTGCCAGGTCGCCCAGCCGGTGTGCTCGGCCGGCGAGAAGCCGAAGAGGTGCTTGCGGACGAAGGAGCGGTGGCCGTCCGCGCCGATCAGCACGTCGGCCTCGATCCGCCGGCCGTCCTCGAAGGTGATCGCGACCGGCCCGTCCGTCCCCGGCGCGGGCTCGTCGATGACGGTGGCGCGGGCGCCGAACCGCAGCACGCCCGGCGGCAGCGCGGCGGCCAGCACCTCGACCAGCTCGCTGCGGCGGATCACCTTGTTCGGCGAGCCGAAGTCGCGCGCGATCCGGTCGAGGTCGACCTTGACCAGCGGCTGGCCGGTCTCCGAGGTGATGTCCACCCGGTCGAGGCGGTGGCCGAGGTCGGTGTGGTCGATGCCCAGCTGGGTCAGGATGCCCGTGGCGTTCGGCCACAGGATCACCCCGTAGCCGCCCTTGCGGAGCTCGTCCGCCTGCTCGTAGAGCTCGACCTGGTGGCCGGAGCGGGTGAGCGCCAGGGCGGAGGCGACGCCGCCGAGCCCTGCACCGATGATGACGATCTTCATGAGCTGTCTCCTGAGGAGGTTCGAACGGTGGATCAGCGGCCGGCCGTCAGAGGGATCTGAGGGCGGGCTCGACGGCGTCGGCCAGCCACGCCAGCACGGTGCGCGCGGTGGTGTCGGAGTGGTCCTCCAGGACCGAGAAGTGGTCGCCGGGGGTGTCCAGGGCGGTGTGCGGGAGCGACCAGACGGCCTGCCAGCCGGCCGACTCCCGGATCTCCTCGGTCCACGGGTCGGCCGCCCGCACCAGCAGGGTCGGTACGGCGATCCGCTCCGGGCGCCAGCCGGCGAAGAGCCGGTGGTACGCGCCCATCGCGGCCAGCCGGGTGTCGTCGGCGAGCGCGAAGGCCGACTCGCGGTCCTTCATCGCGGCGGACATCGACGGCTCCAGCAGCGGCAGTTGGTCGTAGTCCGGGTCGTAGCTGTCGACCAGGGCCAGCCCGGCCGGGCCCGTCCCGAGCCGCTCCAGCCGGGCGGCGACCGCGTGCGCGATCCAGCCGCCGGCCGAGCGGCCGACCAGGACGAACGGCCGGCCGCCGGTGTGCCGGAGCACCGACCCGGCGTGCAGGCCGGCCAGCGCGTCCAGGTCGGCGGGCGGCAGCTCGCCGGCCAGGAAGCCCGGCTGGGGCAGCACCAGGACCTCGCGGCGGCCGCGGCAGGCGGCGGCGAACCGGGCGTACTCGTGCGGGCCGGAGACCGGGCCGAAGGACGGCAGGCAGACCAGCACCGGGCCGTCCGGGCTCTGCGCCAGCCGGACCGGCTCGGCGGCCGGGGCCTCCTCGGCGGTCCGGAACGAGGGCCGGCAGCCGGCCGCGGCCTTGAGCAGGTCCAGCGCGGCCATCGAGGAACCCTGCTCGCAGGCCTGCCAGTAGAGCGTCGCCAGCGGGCCGTCCGGCTCGGCGCCTGTGGTGGCGCTCGCTCCGGCGGTCCGGCCGTCGGCGTGGGCGTCGGCCCGCTCGGCGAGGCGCTCGCGCAGGTGGGCGGCGAGCAGCGCCGGGGAGGGCTGGTCGTAGATCAGACTGGTTGCCAGCCGGAGCCCGGTGGCCGCGCCCAGCTGGTTGCGCAGCGCCAGCGCCGTCAGCGAGTCGAAGCCGAGTTCGAGGAACCGCCGCCCCGGGTCGACCTGTTCGGGCCCCGCGTGGCCGAGCACCCCGGCCACCGCGCCGCGCACCAGGTCGAGCAGGATCCGCTCCCGCTCCACCTCCCCGGCGTCCGCCAGCCGCCCGGCCAGCCGCTCGGCGGCGGACGGGCCCGCGGTGTCCTCGGGGAACTCCCCGGCCGGCTCCTGGCGCCGGGCCGGCGTACCGGCCGCGAGGTCGCGCAGCAGTGCGGGCAGCGGCCCGGGAGCGGCCCGGCGGCGGATGGCGGGCAGGTCAAGGCGGGCGGTCACCAGAGTGGCGTCCCCGGCCGCCAGCGCGGCGTCGAACAGGGCCAGGCCCTCGGCGGAGGAGAGCGGGGCCACCCCGCCGCGGACCATCCGGGACAGCTCCGCCTCGGCCAGCCCGCCGGTCATCCCGCTGGGCTGCGCCCACAGGCCCCAGGCGAGCGACTGCGCGGGCAGGCCCCGGGAGCACCGGCGCTCGGCGAGCGCGTCGAGGAAGGCGTTGGCCGCGCCGTAGCTGGTCTGGCCCGCGCTGCCGAGGGTGGCGGCGGCGGAGGAGAACAGCACGAAGGCGGCCAGGTCGTGGCCGGCCGTCAGGTCGTGCAGGTGGACGGCGGCGTCGACCTTCGGGCGGAGCACGGTGTCCACCCGCTCGGGGGTGAGCGAGTCCAGGATGCCGTCGTCGAGGACGCCGGCGGTGTGGATGACGGCGGTGAGGGGGTGGTCGGTGGGGATGTCGGCGAGCAGTGCGGCGAGTTGGTCGCGGTCGGCGGTGTCGCAGGCGGTGACGGTGACGGTGGCGCCGAGTTCGGTGAGTTCGGTGGTGAGCTCGGCGGCGCCGGGGGCGTCGGGTCCGCTGCGGCTGGTGAGCAGCAGGTGGCGGGCGCCGTGGTCGGTGACGAGGTGGCGGGTGAGCAGGGCGCCGAGGGTGCCGGTGCCGCCGGTGACCAGCACCGTTCCGGCCGGGTCGATCGGGCGGGCCGGCTCGTGGGGGACGGGCAGCAGGCGGGCCGCGTGCGGAACGCCGTCGCGGATCACCAGCTGGGGCTCGTCGGTGGCCAGGGCGGCGGGGACGGCCGCGGCGGAGGCGGCGGAGTCGTCCAGGTCGAGCAGGGCGAACTGGCCCGGGTACTCCGCCTGGGCGGAGCGGACCAGTCCCCACACCGGGGCCAGGGCGAGGTCGTCCAGGCCGGGGCCGGCGGCGCGGCGGGTGGCCAGGACGAGGCGGGAGGCGGCCAGCCGGGGTTCGGCGAGCCAGGCGCGGAGCAGGTCGAGGGTCCCGTTGACGGCGGCGCGGACGGCCGTCGGCAGCCCGGCGTCCGGGCCCGCCGCGGCGGGCAGGTGGTAGAGGACGGTGGCGGGGACGGCCTCGGCGGCGGCGAGGGCGGCCAGGTCGGCGTACGGGACCAGCCCGTCGGTGGAGCCGGGCCCGGCGTTGAGGACGGCGATCGGGCCGTCCGGGCGGCCGGTGCAGGCGCCCCCGACGGGCCGCCAGACCGTCCGGAACAGGGCGCCGGCCGAGGCGTCCTCGCGGGGCCCCTCCAGCCAGTAGCGGCCGCGCTGGAAGGGGTAGGTGGGCAGGTCGACCCGGCGGGCCCCGGCGAGGGCGGGGGAGAAGTCGACCGGGACGCCCCGGACGTGCAGCCGGGCGGCGGAGGCCAGGAAGGCGGTCGGGCCGCCGTGGTCGCGGCGGAGCGTGCCGCAGGTGACGGTGGGGGCGGTCGCCTCGTCCAGGGTCTCCTGGAGTCCGGGGGTGAGGACGGGGTGGGGGCTGATCTCGACGAAGGTGGTGAAGCCCTCGGCGAGCAGGGCGCGGACGGCCTCCTCCAGCCGGACGGTCCGGCGGAGGTTGCGGTACCAGTAGGCGGCGTCCATCGTCGTGGTGTCCAGCCAGCGGCTGTCGACGGTGGAGTGGAAGGGGATGTCGGCGCCGCGTGGGGTGACGGGGGCGAGCAGGGTGAGCAGGTCGTCCTGGATCCGCTCGACGTGGGCGGAGTGGGAGGCGTAGTCGACGGGGACGCGGCGGGCGCGGATGCCGTCGGTGGTGAGGCGTTCGACGAGTTCGTCGAGGGCGTCGGCGTCTCCGGCGACGACGGTGGAGGTGGGGCCGTTGACGGCCGCGACGGAGATCCGGTCCTGCCAGGGGGTGAGGTCGATGTCCTGGGCGGGTTGGGCGACGGAGACCATGCCGCCGTTTCCGGCGATGGCGGTGATGGCCTGGGAGCGCAGGGCGACGGTGCGGGCGCCGTCCTGGAGGGTGAGGGCTCCGGCGACGGTGGCGGCGGCGATCTCGCCCTGGGAGTGGCCGATGACGGCGTCGGGCTGGACGCCGTGGGCCTGCCAGAGGGTGGCGAGGGAGACCATGACGGCCCAGAGGGCGGGCTGGACGACGTCGACCCGGTCGTAGCCGGGTGCGCCCTCGGTGCCGCGCAGGACGTCGATCAGGTTCCAGTCGGTGAACTCGGCGAGGGCGTCGGCGCATTCGGTGATCCGTGCGGCGAACACCGGTTCGCTGTCGAGGAGTTCGACGGCCATCCCGACCCACTGCGAGCCCTGCCCGGGGAACACGAAGACGGTCTTGCCGGTCACGTCCGCCGTGCCGGCCACCACGGCGGCCGGGTCCTGCCCGGCGGCGTAGGCGGCGAGCGCGGCCCGGTCGGCGCCGACCACCACCGCGCGGTGGGGGAAGGCGGAGCGGCCGGTGGCCAGCGAGTGGGCGACGTCGACGGCCGCGAGCGCGGGATGGGCGTCCAGGTGCTCGGCGAGGCGCCCGGCCTGGGCCCGTACGGCGGCCTCGGTGCGGCCGGCCAGCAGCCACGGGGCGCCGGTGCCGGCCGACGGGGCCTGCTCCTCGGCGGGCTGCTCGGTGGGCTGCTCCTCCGGGGCCTGCTCGACGATGACGTGGGCGTTGGTGCCGCTGATCCCGAAGGAGGAGACGCCGGCCCGGCGCGGGCGGCCGGTCTCCGGCCACTCCCGCTCCTCGGTGAGCAGTTCCACCGCGCCCGCCGACCAGTCCACGTGCGAGGACGGCCGGTCCACGTGCAGGGTGCGGGGCAGGACGCCGTGCCGCAGCGCCAGCACCGTCTTGATCACCCCGGCCACCCCGGCCGCGCTCTGGGTGTGGCCGATGTTGGACTTCACCGAGCCCAGCAGCAGCGGGAGTTCACGCTCCTGGCCGTAGGCGGAGAGTAGTGCCTGGGCCTCGATCGGGTCGCCCAGGGTGGTGCCGGTGCCGTGCGCCTCGACGGCGTCCACGTCGGCGGCGGTGAGACCGGCGGAGAGCAGGGCCTGGCGGATCACCCGCTCCTGCGCCGGGCCGTTGGGCGCGGTGAGCCCGTTGGAGGCGCCGTCCTGGTTGACGGCGCTGGCGCGCAGCACCGCCAGCACCGGGTGCCCGTTGCGGCGGGCGTCGGAGAGCCGCTCCAGCATCAGCATGCCGACGCCCTCGGAGAACCCGGTGCCGTCCGCCGCGTCCGCGAAGGCCTTGCACCGGCCGTCCGCCGCCAGGCCCTTCTGCCGGGTGAACTCCACGAACAGTCCGGGCGTGGACATCACCGCGACGCCGCCCGCCAGGGCCAGGTCGCAGCCCCGGCGGCGCAGCTCCTGGACCGCCAGGTGGATCGTCACCAGCGAGGAGGAGCAGGCGGTGTCCACGGTGACGGCCGGGCCCTCCAGGCCCAGCGCGTACGAGACCCGGCCGGTGGCGACGCTGCCCGCGCTGCCGTTGCCCAGGTAGGCGGCGACCTCGTCGGGCACCTCGTCCAGCCGGGCGGCGTAGTCGTGGTACATCACGCCGGCGAACACGCCGGTCCGGCTGCCGCGCAGGGTGAGCGGGTCGATGCCGGACCGCTCGACGGCCTCCCAGGAGGTCTCCAGCAGCAGCCGCTGCTGCGGGTCCATGGCGAGCGCCTCGCGCGGGCCGATACCGAAGAAGCCGGGGTCGAACTCGGCGGCGTCGTAGAGGAACCCGCCCTGGGCGGTGGCGCTCTGCTCGCCGAGGTCCCAGCCGCGGTCGGCGGGGAACGGCCCGATGCCGTCGCCGCCCTCGGTGAGCAGCCGCCAGAAGTCCTCGGGCGTGCGCACCCCGCCGGGCAGCCGGCAGGCCATGCCGGTGACGGCGATCGGCTCGTCGGCGATCGCCGACAGCCGCTCGTTCTGCTTCCTGAGCCGCTCGTTGTCCTTGATCGAGGCGCGCAGCGCCTCGACGATCCGCTCCGGCGGGGTAGTCATGCTGTCCTCTTCCTCAGACGCCTGCGGGGTCCACCGAGGTGCCCAGCGCCAGTTCGACCAGGTCCGTGATGTCCATGCCGTCGATCTCGGCCGCCCGGGCCTCCTCGGCGGCCTGCTCCTCGGCGGTGCCGCCGTCGGTGTCGCCGTCGGCCTCCGCCTCGGGCAGCAGCAGCGCCCGCATCCGCTCGGCCAGCGCGCCGGCCGTCGGGTAGTCGAAGACCGCCGTCGCGGGCAGCCGCAGACCGGAGGCCTGGTAGAGCCGGTTGCGCAGCTCCACGGCCGTCACCGAGTCGAACCCGAGCTTGCTGAAAGGGAGTTCGGGATCGACCTGCTCGGCCGAGGAGTGCCCGAGCACCCCGGCGATCTGGGCCCGGACCAGGTCGAGCGCGGCACGGCGGCGGTCCGCCCCGGAGAGCGCGGCCAGCCGTTCGGCCAGCCGGCCGCCGTCCTCCCCGGTACGGGACCGGGCGGCGCGCCGTCCGGTCGGCCGGACCAGCGCGCGCAGCAGGTGCGGCACCGGGGTCCGCCCGCGCAGCACCGCGAGGTCGAGCGCGGCCGGCACCACCAGCGGGGCGGGAACGGCCAGCGCCTCGTCGAACAGGGCGAGCCCGTCCCGCTCGGACAGCGGCACCGTGCCGCCCCGGCTCATCCGCTCCAGCTCGGCCTCGCCCAGGTGGCCGGTCATGCCGCTGGGCTGCGCCCACAGGCCCCAGGCCAGCGACTGCGCGGGCCGCCCGGCCGCCCGGCGGCGGGCCGCGAGCGAGTCCAGGTAGGCGTTGGCGGCGGCGTAGTTGCCCTGGCCGGGGCTGCTGAAGGTGGCGGCGGCGGAGGAGAACAGGACGAAGGCGGCCAGGTCCAGCTCCGCGGTCAGCTCGTCCAGGTGCGCGGCGGCGTCGAGCTTGGGCCGCAGCACCCGGGCGAGGGCCTCGGGCGTCAGGGTCTCGACCACGGCGTCGTCGAGGACGCCGGCGGTGTGGACGACGGCGGTGAGGGGGTGGTCGGTGGGGATGTCGGCGAGCAGTGCGGCGAGTCGGTCGCGGTCGGCGGTGTCGCAGGCGGTGACGGTGACGGTGGCGCCGAGGGCGGTGAGTTCGGTGGTGAGCTCGGCGGCGCCGGGGGCGTCGGGGCCGCTGCGGCTGGTGAGCAGCAGGTGGCGGGCGCCGTGGTCGGTGACGAGGTGGCGGGCGAGCAGGGTGCCGAGGGTGCCGGTGCCGCCGGTGACCAGCACCGTCCCGGCCGGGTCGAGCGGACGGAGGTCGGCGGTCGGGGTGGCCCGGACCAGCCGGGGGGCGAACAACTCGCCCTCTCGGACGGCCAGTTGCGGCTCGCCGCTGGCCAGCGCTGCGGGCAGGACGGCGGCCGCGTCGACGGTGCCGTCGAGGTCGACCAGGACGAACCGGTCGGGGTGCTCCGCCTGCGCGGAGCGGAGCAGGCCCCAGAGCGGGGCGTGGACCAGGCCGGGCACCGGGTCGCCGGGGGCGGCGGCGACCGCGCCCCCGGTCAGCACGGCCAGCCGCGTCCCGGCGAACCGCTCGTCGGCGAGGAACTCCTGGAGCAGGCCGAGGACTTCACCGGTCACCCGGTGGGCGTCCGCCGGGGACCCGCCGTCGGCCGGCGGGGCGGGCAGGAGCAGGACCTCCGGTCCGCAGGCGGCCCCGGCCAGGGAGTCCAGGCGGTCGAGTCCGGCCAGGCCGTCCAGCCGGAGCCCGGGGACGGCCCGGTCGTCGCCGAGCACTGCCCAGCGCACCGCCCGCCCGCCGTCGCCCGGCGCGACCCGGGTCCACTCGACCCGGAAGAGCGCGTCCCGCTGCCCGCGCCGGGCGGCCCGCAGCTGACCGGCGGAGATCGTCCGGACGGCCAGCGAGGCCACCGAGGCGACGGGGGCGCCGGTCTCGTCGAACAGGGCCAGCGACACCGAGTCCGGCCCGGTGGGGGAGACCGTCACCCGCAGCGCCGTGGCGCCGGTGCCGTGCAGGCGGACGCCGCTCCAGGCGAACGGCAGGCCGTTGCCCTCGGCCGCGCCCTCCCGGCGGGCCAGCCCCATGCCGTGCAGGGCGGCGTCCATCAGCGCGGGGTGCAGGCCGAAGCGGTCCGCGTCGGCGTGCGCCTGCCGCGGCAGCCGGACCTCGGTGTGCACCTGCTCGCCGAGCCGCCAGGCCCGGGTCAGGCCCCGGAACACCGGGCCGTAGCCGTAACCGGCCTGCTCCAGCCGGTCGTAGAAGCCGTCCAGGTCGACGGGGGCGGCACCGGCCGGCGGCCAGGGCCCGCTCTCCGCGGGGGCCTGGGCGTCGTCGGCGGCGAGCAGACCGCCGGCGTGCCGGGTCCACGGCTCGCCGTGCGGGGCGTCCTGGGGGCGGCCGTAGACGGCCACCGGCCGCAGGCCGGACTCGTCGGCCGCGCCGACCACGGCCTGCAGGACGACGGCGCCGCGCTCGGGGAGGATCAGCGGGACCTCGATGGCCAGGTCCTCGACCAGGCCGCAGCCGACCTCGTCACCGGCGCGGACGGCCAGCTCCACGAAGGCCGTACCGGGCAGCAGGACGGTGCCGGAGACGGCGTGGTCGGCCAGCCACGGGTGACCGCGCAGCGACAGCAGGCCGGTGAGCACCACCCCGTCGCCCTCGGCCAGCGGCAGGGCCGCGCCGAGCAGCGGGTGGTCGGTGGCGCCGAGACCGGCCGCGGTGACGTCCCCGGTGCCGGAGGAGGGCTCCAGCCAGTAGCGCTCGTGCTGGAAGGGGTAGGTGGGCAGGTCGACCGGGCGGGCGCCGGCCGAGCGGCCGGAGAGGTCCACCGCCACGCCGCGCACCCAGAGTTCGGCGGCGGAGGCCAGGAAGCGGGCGAGCCCGCCCTGGTCGCGGCGGAGCGTGCCGCAGGCGACGGTGGGGGCGGTCGCCTCGTCCAGGGTCTCCTGGAGTCCGGGGGTGAGGACGGGGTGGGGGCTGATCTCGACGAAGGTGGTGAAGCCCTCGGCGAGCAGGGCGCGGACGGCGGCCTCCAGCTGCACCGGGTGGCGCAGGTTGCGGTACCAGTACGCGGCGTCGAAGGCGGCGGTGTCGGTCCAGCGGCTGTCCAGGGTGGACCAGAACGGGACCTTCGGGGGCCGGGGGCGCAGGTCGGCCAGGGCGGTGAGCAGGTCGTCCTGGATCCGCTCGACGTGGGCGGAGTGGGAGGCGTAGTCGACGGGGACGCGGCGGGCGCGGATGCCGTCGGTGGTGAGGCGTTCGACGAGTTCGTCGAGGGCGTCGGCGTCCCCGGCGACGACCGCCGAGGAGGGGCCGTTGACGGCGGCGACGGAGATCCGGTCCTGCCAGGGGGTGAGGTCGATGTCCTGGGCGGGTTGGGCGACGGAGACCATGCCGCCGTTTCCGGCGATGGCGGTGATGGCCTGGGAGCGGAGGGCGACGGTGCGGGCGCCGTCCTGGAGGGTGAGGGCTCCGGCGACGGTGGCGGCGGCGATCTCGCCCTGGGAGTGGCCGATGACGGCGTCGGG